>JAIPIG010000002.1 GCA_021734805.1 Simkaniaceae bacterium | reverse complement strand
TTTGGAGAAAAATACTGGCGCATACGGCCAGTATTAAACTCAACTTGAGCATAAAGAATGGGCCTTTGCAATTTGAGCAGCTTATCCGCCATTAATCATGTGCAGTTTTCCGTCAGGAAAACTCGCACATCGCGTCAATATTGAAATCTATATTCTCGACTCTGCATTGCAGCCCGTTGCAATTGGAGCTGTAGGCGAACTTTTTATTGGGGGCATCGGTCTTGCACGGGGATATTTAAATCAAGAAGAACTCACTCAAGAAAAATTCATTCCTCATCCTTTGAAAAAAGGTGAAAGACTTTATCGCACGGGTGATTTATGCCGATTTCAAGTCGATGGCGCGATTGAGTATTTAGGGCGTATAGATTTTCAGGTTAAGTTGAGGGGGTTCCGCATTGAGCTAGGTGAAATTGAATCCGTTTTGAAAAATCACCCTTTAGTTAAAAATGCGGTAGTCATTGCTAAAGAAGACTCCCACAGGCAAAAATATCTCGCTGCATATCTTTTGCTCCAAAACAATTGCGAGGCTTCAGAAATCTCAAATTTATCTGATGAATTAGGAATTGATCTCCCCGATTATATGATCCCCAGCGCATTTGTCGTTGTTGATCAATTTCCCATTAGCCCAAATGGCAAACTCGATATCAAACAATTACCGGAACCTCAAATTAAGACGATGGCCCGAAGCGAAAATTATATCGCCCCAAGAAATGAAACCGAACAGGCTTTGCAAGCATTATGGAGTGAACTACTGTCTGCGGAAACAATTGGAATCAGGGATCATTTTTTTGCATTAGGAGGCCATTCTCTCTTAGCAATGCAGCTAGTCCTCAAAATTAAGCGCACACTGAAAAAAAACATCGCTTTGCCCGATATTTTTATGTATCCAACCATTGAAAAACAAGCCGAGCTACTTGCCAAACGCGATAGTTCGAATGAAATAGTATCCATACTTCAACATGATGCAGCACACCGTTTTACCCCCTTTCCTATGACAGATATTCAACGCGCCTATCTCTTAGGCCGGACAGATGCCTTTTCCTTAGGAGGAATCTATTCGCATATCTATTCCGAAAATGAAATCGAGCATTTAGATATTGAGAGACTGGAACAAGCGTTGAATCATTTGATTGCGCGGCACGATATGCTCCGAGCCGTGATTTTGGAAGACGGCACACAACATGTTCTTGAAAAAGTGCCTTATTATCATATCAAATTGAACCATAACGATTATCTTTGCGTCCGAAAATCAATGACAAAAACAGCTAGAGATCATGGACAATGGCCATTATTTGAGGTGCAATGCACTCAGCTAAACACCTCAAAAACTGTAGTCCATTTTTATTTTGATCTACTCATTGCAGATGGCACAGGTCTTGAAGTGATTTTCGACGAGCTTTCCTCTTATTACCGGCGTCAAAGTTTTTTCCAACCCGAGTTAACAGTTCAATATCGAGATTGCATTCTAGCTCTTGACAAAGAAACTGAAGCGTTAAAAAGAGCAAAAGCTTATTGGTTTCAGCGCATTGATCAATTACCCGAGGCTCCCGAACTCCCAACGGCAACCTTTCAAGATGACAATACCCCCGAATTTGTCAGACGCTTTGGAAGACTGGAGCCCAACGAGTGGAAAAGCTTTCAAAAAAGAGCTTCATCCATGGGGATTACCGTCGCGGCTCTTTTAATGACTTTATATGGAGAGGTTTTAAAAACATGGAGTAAATCCCCCCATTTCACATTAAATGTGATGTTTTTTAATAGACCTCCACTTCATCCCGATATCGATCGTATTGTTGCTAATTTCAGCACCACGCTTCTTCTTGAAATGAACTTGTCAGGACAAAGGACATTAGAGGAAAAGGCACACTGCATTCAAGAACAATTGCTCAAAGATCTCGAGCATAGTTCTTTTAATGGCATTAAAGTCCTCAATGAACTCAATCGACGACGCAACGGCTCTAAAGCGGCTGCCATGCCTGTTGTCTTTGCTTGCGCCCTTAATTTACGCCCACCTCAAGAAGAAAGAGAGCCCTCGCTGTTCAAATGGTATGGACGAGGCGTTTCATATAATCAACTTGAAACGCCACAGGTTTGGGTTGATCATCAAGTTTTTGAGGATGATGATGGTTCGTTGAGTTTTTACTGGGATGTACGTGATGGTTATTTTCCTGAGGGAATGATTGGTGCGATGTTTGAAACCTATCAAACGCTTTTAAAAACAGTGGCTCATTGCGCTTCAATCCCGGAAAGCCTTGTACCTAAACGCGATCTCGAAATTGTTGAAAAAGCCAATGCAACGGGATCTCATCCGGTTGAAGATTACCTGCACATTGACTTCTTTCAATGCGCTCAAAGCCGGCCCCAAAATATTGCCTTAATCACTTCAAATGAAACTATCTCCTATGGGGAGTTAGCTCACACAGCATTGTTTTTATCAAAGCAACTAAAAGAATTGGCCATCCAACCGAATCAGTGTATTGCAATTATTATGGATAAAGGATGGGAGCAAGTCGCTGCAGCTCTAGCGATTCACGCCTGCGGAGCTGCTTATATTCCAATTGATGCTGCACTTCCACAACAAAGAATTGAGCAGATTTTATCTATCAGCCAGTGCAAAGGAGCTGTGATTCAAAAGGGATTTCAACTCAACCTATCCGTACGTACATTCCTCTTAGAAAATGTTGTGATGGGATCTGATTTTGCTATTCCCACTCCTATCCAACAACCAAATGATCTCGCATATGTTATTTTTACTTCGGGATCAACAGGCATACCCAAAGGAGTGATGATTGAACACCGGGCCGCTAAAAACACGATCAAATCGATGGGCTCAAAATATCAAATTTCTGAGAAAGACCGCTCAATTGCGCTCGCTTCACTCTCTTTTGACTTGTCAGTTTTTGATATTTTTGCCCCTTTATCATATGGGGGATCGCTTTTTATCCCAACAGATGACGAAGTAAAAAACCCCTCTGCTTGGATTGATGCCATTGGCAACCACCAAATTACGATATGGAATTCAGCACCGGCTCTAATGCAAGTACTCATCGATTATTTGGAACTGTCCCCTCTTTGCAATGAATCTCTTCGCCTTATCTTAATGAGCGGTGATTGGATCCCTACAGCTTTGCCTCATCGCATATCCCGATTTTTTAAAGCTCAAGTGATCAGCTTAGGCGGTGCAACTGAAGCTTCCATTTGGTCAAATGATTATCCTATTGAAACTGTAGATCCCTCTTGGGTGAGCATTCCTTATGGAAAACCTCTTCCCAACCAACAAATGATGGTTTTAGATGAGAATTTAAAGCCTAAACCTCTATTTACCCCCGGAATGATTTACATCGGAGGAGAAGGACTCGCTCGTGGGTATCTCGGCGATGATCAAAAAACTAAAGAGGCTTTTGTCTTTGATCCCAAATCGGGAAAACGCCTTTATCGGACCGGAGATTTAGGACGACTACATCCGGATGGAAATATCGAATTTTTAGGAAGAGAAGATCTTCAAGTTAAGGTTCAAGGCTATCGCATTGAACTCGAGGAAATCGAAGCAGCTATTGCATCACTTGATCCCATTGATGGCGTTGTTGTCAGAATAACCGGAGACAAAAATGAAGCCAAACGCATTGTTGCCTTTTATAAAAGCGAACAAAAAATCGATGTAGAATGGATGAAATCACATGTTGAAACTACCCTGCCATTTTATATGACCCCCTCTTTATTTGTTCAACTCGATCATTTTCCCCTGACATCAAACGGAAAAATCGATACAAAAACGCTGCTTGCCCAACTCAGGGTGCAGGATCAAAGTGAAGTCTACGAAGAACCTGTTGGATCTATGGAAATCAAAATGGCCAATATTTGGAAAGATCTTCTCCATATAGAAAAAGTCAGCAGAAATGACAACTTTTTTTCATTGGGCGGAACCTCATTTCTTGCTTTTCAAATGATTCATCAATGCCAAAAGCAATTGGGCCTTTCTATTCCCCTTTCGCTACTATTTAAAAAAGGATCGATTCGCGGGCTACTTGAAAATGAAAAAAAGAACGAAGACACTTCTTTTGTCGTTTTAAAAGAAGAGGGAGATAAATCTCCTTTATTTTTAGTCCACCCTTCGGGCGGAGGAGCGCTTTGCTATACTGAATTTGCAGAGCATTTAAATTATAAGGGACCCATTTATGCTTTTCAATCACCCGGTTATATGGAATCTAGACCTTTTCTTCCTACTGTAAAAGAAATGGCTGAGCATTATCTGAGTCTCATTCGCAAGGCTCAAAAAACAGGCCCTTATCGCTTAGGAGGCTGGTCATTTGGAGGTGTTGTTGCTTATGAAATGGCCCTCCAATTACAAAAAATGGGTGAAAGTCTCCTTCCGCTTATTATGATTGATTCCCCTGCACCGATAAAACGCAATATCCCAAATGCAGCGACACTACAAACATGGTTTTTAGAAGAATATCAAGGAATCCTGGATCAAATGGAAGTCGAGGCAAAGGACAATCTCTTTGCCGTCTTTAAAAATAACATCTCCGCCCTGATTAATTATCAGCCCAAAACTTCTGAGTTACCAATTGTGTTGATGCGAGCAACCCAAATTAAGAGCAGCCACCTTAAAGAACATCCCCACTGTTATGAAGATCACTGGGGGTGGAATTTGATCACAAGAGGAAATATTGCCATTCATTCCTTCGATACGGACCACTCTTCGATCTTGCAAAATGCGTGTTTACATCAAATTGCCGACATTTGCAAAAAAGTGCTCTAAACGACTATTTCAGTACCGGTTGCAGTGAGAATATAGTCCTCGCCATAAGCCTCTTTAAATTGACTCATCGCGCGCACACCCGCACAATGACAAGGCGCTACTTTTTCAACACCGAGCTCTTTAAATTGTTTGACAACAGCCGCAGATGTCGATGACCAACTGTGATGCAAATGAAATCCCCCAATCACCATATAAACGGGCACTCCTAACTTCTCTTGAGCGGCTCTGATGATACGAATAATCCCGGGATGAGCACATCCGGTGACAACAATCACCCCCTTTTTATCGGCACGATTTAAGAAAAGAGCCTGCTCGTACAGTCCACAAACTCCCCCTTTCAATACGATGGAGTGAATATCACTGCCGTGATCAGCACTGCTATCTACTCTTATGACAAGAAGGCCCCGAGGAATTTTTTTATCGAATGATTTGGGAAATGGAGCAGGTAAAATCACTTTAGTCCCCTCCTTCAATCGACTTAATACTTCTTCAAAACCGGCTGTATGATCCCAGTGTTTATGGGAAAAGAAAATATCTGTTATCTCATCGAGTTTAATCCCTTTTTCTCTCAAATTGTCTAAATAAGCCTCTAAATTACCACCGGTATCAAATAAGATTTTTCTTCCTTGCCACTCAATATAGCATGCAAAGCCAAATCCCTCTCTCATCTTCGCATCAGATGACCGATTATCATAGAGCACATCTAATTTCATTTCATAGGCAGTAGTTGCAGCAGCGCACATTTGCTTCCTCACGAGTTGTTGCAAGGTGAGCGATGTATGGATCCTCTAACTGCAGCGGATGGAAAGTCCACTCACATTGGAGATCTTCAGTATCGAGTCGATTGAGATGATCCGTAAGACCTATTCCCATCGCCTTCACCCAAGCTTCTTTTTTTGTCCAAACAGAAAGAAAATATTTTTTTCTTTCATTTTCAAGCAGTATAGAGGAATGCGATTTTTCGGCATCTGAAAAAAGAAAATCTTCCGCTGACTTCGACCAAACCTTAGGGTGGCAGCATTCGATATCAATCCCAATTGGACCATAAGACGAAATTGCAATAAGGGATTTTTCATGACTGTAACTGACATTAAAATGCATCCCCTTAACTTCAGGCTTGCCAAAGGGATTTGAAAATATCTCGATTCGTTTAGGATCTACGTTGAGCTCTCTTGAAAGAAGAACTCTTAAAGAACCTCTCGTGGCAATGAAACGATGGCGATCTCTTTTGAACTTGTAATTCGATGCCCGCTCCCATTCTTTTTCTGATAATATATTCTGAAAAAGCTCTAAGGAATGGCTAAGGGGGTTGATTTGATAAATATATACAGTCATAAAAAAACGCTGAGCTCATAATTGAGTTCAGCGTTTTTTTATTCAAGATAAAACAGTCGGATTTATACCAGAGCTGCTTTCGCTTCATTGACAACTGCAGCAAACCCTTTTGGGTCGTGAATTGCAAGTTCAGAAAGCATTTTGCGGTCGATTAAACAACCGGCTTTTTTCAAGCCATCCATGAATTTGCTGTATGAAATTCCATGAATTTTAGCGGCAACTGAAATACGTGTAATCCAGAGCGATCTGAATTCTCTTTTCTTCTGTTTTCTATGAATGTAGTTGAAAGCCATCGCATTCATAACAGCATCTTTTGTCAAGCGGAGGTGATTCTTTCTGTCTCCAAAGAACCCCTTTGCTTTCTTTAAAAGGCGCTTTCTCCTGCGATGTCTTGCTGTTGAGCTAGTTACTCTTACCATTGGATTCCCTCAATATCTTTTACTTTACGCCCATCATCATCTTATACTTATCCAAGTGTGAAGACTTGACTAAGTCAGGAGCTGCGAGATGGCGCTTATGCTTTGATGATTTTTTTGTCAAAATATGACGACGCCCTTGTTTGTGTCTGACAAGTTTACCTGTGCCAGTCACTTTAAAACGGGATTTCATCGCCTTGCAGGATTTCATTTTAACCTTGGTCACTGTTTAGACTCCCTTGCTTATAATTCTTTTTTGCTCCGGGCGCTAAAATGACGAGAAGACTTTTCCCAAACATTTTTGCATTGCCTTCCGGAGTTGCAACATCCTGGAGGTGCTGCACTAAATAATTGACCACTTTATGTCCTAAATCGATGAACATCACTTCACGACCGCGAAACATACAAGTAACCTTCACTTTATACCCTTTCTCGATAAAATCTCGCGCATGTTTTAATTTAATGTCGAGATCGTGTTTATCGATGTTGGGTTTAACCTTAATTTCTTTTACCTTAATCTGATGCTGAGATTTTTTACTCTCTTTTTCCTTCTTTGTCTGCTGGTAACGGAACTTACCGTAATCAACAATTTTACAAACAGGAGGATTAGCATTAGGAGATATCTCTACTAAGTCCAGTCCTTCTTCTTCAGCCAATCTCATCGCTTCCATGGAAGAAATAATTCCAATTTGCTTCCCATCAGATCCAATCACACGAACTTTCGGTGCTCTAATTTCTCTGTTTACTCTCAAGTGTAGAAATACCTCAGATAAAAAAACTTTGGCCCAAGTCTAACATTTCCTACGACTTTTATGCACTGATTAAAAACAAATTTGCGATTTTTTCAAGTGAAGTCGTCTCTAATTTTTTCTTTCCTAAAGAGCGATACAGCACGCTCTTAGCATCGATGAGCGCAATAAAGTGAGGGGCATGAGAGATCTGCGCCCTTTGAATTGCCTCTGATTTTGTCCCAAACGCTTCGCGATAAAACCGCACCCGAAGCCCTAATTTTTCACATTCATTTTTAAATTCAATGGCAGCTGATTCAAAATCCTTTTTTAAAAACCCAATTTCAATTTGAACAGGATTTAAAAAATAAGGTATCTCGCCCTCATTTTTCTCGATGACAAGCGCAACAAAAGCTTCAAGGTCACAAAACACACTCACATCGAGTTGGAACGTGTGAGGTCCAACGGCAGAAACCGACAAAAAGGAGAGCGGATGCGCTCTTCCATAGACGTCTAAAACCCTCAAGTAAATGCCCTCAGGAGACTCCATAAGCGCACTCAAACTCACATCGCTCAAAGGCTCTTGAACTAGGCCCGAGCGCTCCCAAAGAGAGTTGATAAAACAAAGACAATTTTTTAAATCTTCCTCAAGCACTTTTTGAGACCCTTCAAAGCGAAGGCAATCGCAAAACCCTTGGGGAAGAGCAAATAACCCTTCTCCATCTGCCTCGCCTCGATCAACAAGCCCCCATTCGGCAAGGCGATGTTTTTTCTTATGGAGCGCTTGATAACGATCAAAGCGCTCTTGCAAAGGATCAAAACCCGGCGTTGCAATCAAATCGACATTGAAATATTTCAATTCTCGATACCAGGTATCGCGCAAAATTGTTTTGATTTTTTCCCCTTGATCACTCCAATATACCCCGTCTTCTTCAATCGAAAAAAAGTGCAGTTTTTTTCCTAAAAGCTCATGACTATATTTATGAGCGTGGCGGTAAGCTTTGATCTTCTCTTTCAGCGCGCTTTGATCCTCAGCCCCTACGGCAGTAATGCGAACAACGGGGCGATTTTTCCACTCGGAAACGACCTCCCAGCCGACAATCTTTGCAACCTGAAAAGGGACCTGACAGATAAACTCCTCTCCGACAAGATCATAGAACTCTTCAATTTTTATGACGGAAACAATGGGAAGAGCGCTTTGACTTGCACTGTCTGCTCGAATGAAGTGCCCATGATGCTTCAAAAGCTCGCGCGCATTAGAAGGGATCATTTCCATCATTTCAATGCTTTTAGGCGCATTAAAGAAGGCGCGCAAATTCTCTTCAATAAGGCGCACGATCTCATCGGAAAACTCAAAATCAAAAATAAAATGGTAATAGAAAGCGACCGGGTTAGATCCGCCTCCAACGAGTTTTGTGCGAGAAAAAAGAGACTTAACAATATAAGCAAGAACTTGAGGGGCAATATAGTCTTTTCTGACGGCTTTCATAGATCTAATAACACAAATGAATGGGATATAGCTGACTCGAACAGCTGACCTCCACCATGTCAAGGTGGCGCTCTAACCAACTGAGCTAATACCCCATTTGGAATGAAATTTGTCAAAACAATACTGCATTTAACCAATTGATCGCAAGAGTATTTTCACTCGACTTTCTTATAATTTTGTCTTTTCTGAGAGCGATTGGTTATGTTAGCGCTATAGGATTTTTAAGTTGCCCGTTAAATCAAAGAGTAAGACAATGCTTACCCATGAAGCCACACATTGAACTCACACACCGATTATGGAAAGAGCATCTTAAGCCAAATGATACGGCTATTGATGCCACCTGCGGCAATGGCCACGACGCACTTGCCCTCGCTCTTCTCCTCCCCCAAGGATCCCTATACTGTATTGACATTCAGGAAGATGCAATCCGATCAACACGGCAAAGACTAGCCAACGCCCCCTTTGAGCAAAAACAACCCACAATCCATTTCCTCCACCAATCCCATGAAATCCTCCCCCCTTGCTCTCCTCACCTGATCGTCTACAATCTCGGTTACCTCCCCGGCTCTGATAAACAGGTCAAAACGCAAGGCAATACAACCCTTCAGAGCGTCTCAAAAGCCCTAGAACTCCTTAACCCCGGAGGCATCATTTCCATCACCTGCTATCCGGGACACGAAGAAGGCGAAGAGGAGGAAAGGCAATTACTCCACTGGTCCAAAAACATAAACAGCTTGTTTACAGTATCTTACACAAAATGGCCTCAAAAACCGAAAGCCCCATCCGTCTTATTTATCCACAAGCACCTGATCAGCAATAGTTTAAAGTAAAATCCTATCTCTTTGACTACCAATCTATTAGACTCAAAAATAACTTACTAAAACCCACGCTAATACCCACATATTTAATCGCTTATATGTTAAAATAAATATATAAAAAGGTGATTTTATATTATGGCAGCTCTAAGCAATTCTCGACCCCATATACCAACGGCAGATTCACTTCTTGCTATCACAAAAGATTTTTTGGACTCCTCAAGCTTAGGAGATCTTGATCAACGGATTAACATCCTTGCCAAGGAAAAACTCCCACACACAGCAATTCAAGACTTAAGAAACGAACTCAGCCGTAATATTGAGGTTTATGAATCAATTTTAGATCGAGTAGACAAATTACCGGAATCCGCTAGAAATAGCGATAACTTAAGTATTATACTTGATCCCATAAATACAATCAAAGAGCTTGCTTATAAATTAGGGGTGTCCCCACCTGATAGATTTTGCCAACCCTCTGCAGTTGCCCCTTATCTTCAATACGGATCAAAGCACCAAGGGGAATATCGATTTACTTTTCCCATATACCTTGGTTTCTCTAGTGTTGAAATTAGCGGATGCAATGCTTGCTCATTTACAGCGACTGAAGGAGCTCTTTTCCTCTTAAAGCACGCTGATAAGGAGGATGATTTTTTTACTCCTGAATGTATTGACCAAGCGACAGAAGCCGGCGCACGAAAATATGCTAAGTTCACATATAGCCGAAGTGATTATAGTGAACCTCTCTTACATTGGGATAACGACGCGAAACCTCAATACGAAGAAATTAACTATGATCGTGATTGCATAGGGGTTGGTCAGAGTGACGATGGTGACTCCTTACATGAGGCTCCTAAACTTGCCTATGAGTGCGCATTGAATACCCTAGTTGAAAAACATCTTCCCGGAAATGACGACAAGAGCATCGGAGTCATCTTCCAAAATGGTGGCTATTATTCTTCAATTGTTGTTACACGAAAAGATGGCGAGGTCTCATACCGATTGTATGACCCCCATGACATACTCTCTCTTAGAGTCTTTGGGCGCATGGAAGACGCAAAAGCTATGATTTCAAAAAGACTCAATCTTGATCAACTGAGCTCGCTACTAACCGTGATGCATCCGGGCGATCTTACACCTGGGGGCACCCAGTTATTTCCATTTACGCTAAAGGATAGTAGCCCTTCTGTAGCAGAACCTGCCTCTGCAGCTGCAACTTCAAGACCTCCTCAAAGAGGAACTCGAGACCACCTTCCTTCATCGGACGCAATGCCGGCTGCGGCAGCTGCGACTTCAAGAAGCCCAACTCCGCCTCGCGGCCCCTCACGGGCCTCAACTCAGGATGCCGAACCGGATCCAAGACTTTATAGTGCAAGAAATCTTCCTCTAGCCCCTCCAAGAGCTGAAGCAGCTGCAACCGGTCGAGACGCTGAATTGGTTTCAACACGTCCTGCATTAGAGATCGAAAGAGTCGGAGCTCAATATCAATGCAAAAGAGAGCACCTCTCTTTTACACCGGCACATCAGATTCTTTTAGATCCCGATTTGAAATCAGATTTGAGTGAGCGAGATATTGCAATGAAGCTACAAGAGCTTAGAGACTCAAGTCCGTCAGTTTATGCCCGTATCACCAAGCAGGCAGAAGACAAGAAATTGCTCAGCGAGCGCAAAATACAACTATCAACTGCCGGTCAAAAAGCTGACTGGATTGCCATTTTTATCAAAGCCTCTCTTCCGAACAGTCCGGAAATTAAAGAGAAAATTAAAAACCAAGCAATAGCAAAAGGTCTTATCATTGAGGGGAAAATTGGTAGTCCCACTCCAGAAAGCATCGAAGCTTGGAGGAAAATTTTCAATGACAATATGCCTCGTAGCCTATGTTCAGCAGACGATATGACAGACGCTCTTTATCGACTTAAACAACCCTCTCCTGAAAAGCATACTGCTCTTATAGAAGCAGCCAAAGCATCAGGGCTAATGACCGATGAGGTCATGCATTTTAAAAATAAGCTCCCTCAATGGAATGCTCTCCTTGATATTTTCTTATCCGATACTTCGGCAGTCTCTTTTGCTAAAAAACTAATGGAGAGACTACGACAACACGTTAGCGCATTAGTTTCTCTGATTGACGATCCGGCAAAAAAAATCATGCCCTCTGAGTTTGATTTGTTCAAAGGGTATCACGCTTTACTAGACGTAGCCTTTAAAGAATCTCCTCTTCTTTCTACAGGCTCTATTAGAGCCGAAATTGAAAGATCGGGGCATGACTACACATGGAGACATATCATCCACTATCTCCATCAAACTTTAAATGATCCTGATCATAGATTTTAATTGAGATCTGCATTAGCATTGACGTCAAGTGGATGTATGCTAATTTTTCAGTTATGATTATTTTAGGTTCAAAATCTCAACGTCGCCAAGAAATTTTTTCTTTTTTTTCCATTCCTTTTCAAGTCGCAGGTTCTATCTTTGATGAACGCTCCGTTCCCTTTCAGGGATTTGCTCGCGACTATGTCGAAACAATTGCTGTTGAAAAAGGGAGCGCTCTAGCACGAGACTATCCTGATTCGGTCATTTTAACGGCCGATACCGCCGTTTTTTTTGGGCGAGACGTTCTGAATAAACCCTCCTCATTTGAGGAGGCTTATGAGATGCTGACGCGTCTCAACGGCAAGAAACACGAAGTTGTGACGGGGGTTGCCATTCGCAGAGGAAATGAGGTGCATACTGCCTCTGAATCGACAATTGTCGAATTTAATCAACTCAACACCGAGCAAATCAAAGCCTATATCAAACACGTCGATGTCTTAGACAAGGCAGGGAGTTACGCGATTCAGGGCATCGGATCGCTATTGATTAAAAATATCGATGGCTGCTTTTATAACGTCATGGGCCTTCCCATGAATGCAACACGAGATCTCCTCGTCAAAATGAGAATTGATATATGGCAATATATAAAACCTTCTGCTTAACCGTTCTTTCTTCCCTCTCGCTCTTATGGAGCGATATCGATCCAAGGCATGTTTTATTTTTAATGAGTGCAGGAAAAGTTGAACGGGCAATCGAAGCCTATCAGAACTACCATCAAGAAACCGGCCTACATGATTTTGAAATCTTAGAAGAGATTGGGCGCATTTTAATTGAACAAGGTTGTGCAAGCAAAGACTTGGAAACGGGAATGATTAGTTTATATGGCGCCGCCATCTCAAGTTTAGCTCGTGTTGAAAACTTTCTGGAACATGCCGTGAGAAATCCCCATCCTAATGTGCAACTCGTTGCGCTTCAGCTCCTCTCTCGCATGAATAATGATGCGATTGACGACCTCATTGCAAAAGGAATGTCGTCGGAATTTTTAATGATCCGCCTAGAAACACTTCATCACCTCACTGCGCGCCGCTCAAAATTAGCCCTTGCCCATACCGACTCCCTCATGCGCATGCTCCCCCATGAGTTCAAGGTTTTTTTTCCCGATTTTTTTGCCTCTCTCGACTCTCCGGAGGCAACTTCGGCATTGAAAGCTTTAATCGCCGATCGGGATTTACAAGTCAGATTATCTGCCCTTCTCTCCGTTGCTAAATATATGCGGGATGATCTCCTTCCCGATGTGAAGACAGCCCTGAGCCATCCCAACCCGGCAGAAAGGGAAGCCTCTGCGCTTGTCGTTGGTTTTTTAAACGATTCAAGCAGCATTGAAGTGCTCAAAGAACTTTTAGACTCTCCCTATGAAGGAGTCAGACTTGCCGCTCTATTATCTCTTTTTCGCTTAGGTGACGAGTCGATGGCTATTAAAATCCAAGAAATGGCCATGACGGGCAATCCCTTTGCCATCCAAATGCTCAGCGACCTCCCACTCACCGAAGACCTTCTCTACAACCTTTCCCAGAATGAAGATCCGATGATTCAGCTCAATGCTGTAATGGCTCTTCTGAGAAAACGCGATCCGAGATCGCTCCCCTCTTTAATGCAGTTTTTAATTCGAGATATGAGCGACATTGGGTTTATCCCCAATTTTTCATTGGGAAGGGCTTTTATTGCATGGCGTCCCGTCCCTTCTGCAACCCAACAGGCAGAAAAGCTGCAAGTTGATCTCCCTTCAATCACATGGAATCTCAAAGAAGAAATGCTGATGCAAGCCATGGAGCTTCCTAACTCAGGTTTTATCTCCCTTGCAAAAGAGATTTTCGACCGAGGACAACAACAACTTATCCCATTAGTTGTCCGTCTACTTGAAAACATCCACACCGATGAGGCGATCACTCTTTTACAATACAACGCGAACAGAATAGGGTCTCCCCTCATTCGCTCCTATTGCCTTTTAGGTCTTTATCGACTCGGCAATGCCGGTGAATATGGTGAAAAGTTTTTAAGTTGGATCAATGAGCAAAAAGGAACGGAGCTCATCCGTTTTCGGCCCATTGCTCCTCGCACGCTCGATGTTGAGATCACATCGAACTATCATTTGACGCCCGAAGAAAACTCTGCTCTTCTTGTTGAATCTTTTGAAGCGATTGCACGAAAACACGAAACTTTAAGCATCGATTGCATTTTAAATGCTTTAAAAGACGGCAATATAAAGAATCGACCCGCTCTCGGTGGACTTCTTCTATTAGCTATTCATTGAAAAAAACACCTTTTCTAGAGATGATAGTCGCATTATAATTTTCATGATCGATGAAGTGAATGCCGTTACCTCGACTTTGTACATTTTTCGGACGCAAGTTTTGCAAGATTTTGACATACAATCAGTTACCAATTCCTGCAATCGGCTTGAACACGCCATTACAGGAATTGGTAACTGATTGTATGTTAAAAGATTGTGAAAATCGCGCTGAAAATTGTACAAAGTCGAGGTTACGTTATTTTTCGCATTGCGTATTATTTACATCCTTGTGCCTTGCTAACCTAGGCTATTGTCAAACGCCTGAAGACAATTCGACTCGAATGTGTGAGGAATGCGGATTAGATATTCGTCTCAGAGACCCCACTTTAGAGCGCTCCGTTTTATCCACATCGCATGGAGGAGTGATTAAAAATGAGGTGCTTCACCTCCAAGCTCGAGAAATCACCTACAACCAAATTGAGGGAACAATCAAGGCGCATGGTGATTTAATGCTGATTTATGATAAGCGCGTTTTCATTGGGAAAGACTTTTATTACAATATCAAAGAAGCCTCGGGGACTTTGATCCAAGGGAAAACATATGATGGATTATGGATCATTGGCGGTGATACAATCACCTTCGATGCAAGCCGATCAATTACCATCCAAAATGCTTTTTTAACGGCGAGTGAGACAGATCCCCCCGAGTATGACATTATTGCTAAAGAAATCAAACTCGAAGATCCCGCTCTTTTGAGGGCAAAAGCAACAAAATTTCGCGTAGCCCGCATTCCTATTTTTTATCTCCCCGTCTTTAAAGCCAATCTCGATCTATTCCAAGACACTTCGATCCGCTATAATGTCACTTGGGATCGCGGGCAGGGTCCAAAGTTTTCAATGCGCTATCGCATCTATTCTTGGGAAGAGGCGAGTTTGTTTTTTCGCTTCGATTTTAGAGTCAATCGCGGATTTGGCGGAGCTTTTGAAACGGACTACAAGTCCAAAAAGAGCGCTCTTTCATTTAAATCTAAAAGTTATTTAGCTCACGACACGTTTTGGGCTGATTTTGACCCCAATAAACGGATGACGCGCTGGAGACTGCAAGGAATTGGGCGTGCACAGAGTGAAGATAAAAATACCCGGGCATTTTTTCGCTACGATTGGATTAGCGACCGCAATATGCCGGGTGATTTCCCTAGCGATGACTTTGAATTAAATACGGCAAAGCGCACTGAATTCATTGCCAATCATATCAATCCCGCTGCAGTCACTGATGTATATGTCCGGCCTAACATCAATAAATTTCAGGGGTTTAAGCAAGAGCTTCCCACGCTTTACTGCGGTATACATCCCGTTGAATTTGGCAGCTCAAAAATCATGATGAATAATGCCCTTCAAGCCTCTTTTCTTGACTATGCTTATCCAAGGGACTTGGGCCGGGACATCCCCGGCTTTCATAGCATCCGCTTGGAGAGCCATCAAACACTTTATCGCCCCTTTCACCTGCTTAATATGACTCTCAGCCCCAATGTCGGATACCGCGGCATTCTTTACAGCAAAACCCCTCAGGACCAATCGATTATTGAAAACTTGCTCACCTATGGAATTCAAGGATCGACAACACTCACACGCCACTTCAAGTCGCTGCACCACTTTGTAAAACCCTATGCTAAATATGAAAGCCTGCGCCCCATGAAACAACGCAATCATTATATTTTTGATTTGAGAGATGGGTATGAGCGGATCAATGAACTGAAAATTGGCCTTGAAAATACTTTATACACTTCTGATATGCCGGGATCACCCCGCTTTCTTTTGGATGTTTTTGCCTACCGCTTTTTTGATACGCCCCAGCTCACGGGAAAATTTGCAAAAATCGGATCGCATATCGCCCTTCACTTTCCAAGACTCTCACTGACGGGAGATGTGATTTATAACAACCAAGAAAAACTCTATGACAAAGCCAATCTTGGTGTTAAATGGACACTTAATGAGTATTTTGCAATCGGCCTCGACTTTTTACATCGTTCGAAATATTACTACCGCAAGGATAATGAGGAAAACTTTATCCTCGATGTCACAAGGCCTGCGAGCGAGCTCATCAACACGCCCATTTCCGATCAGAGGAATTTGTTTTTAGTGCGCACTCAACTCAATATCCCCCCTAACTGGACACTCCAATTTGAGTCTCACACCGGATGGGGACGGCGCAATCAACCCTCCTATATGGAATATCGAATTGACCTTTATCGCATGATCACATCGCATTGGAAGTTTCGCCTTTCCTATATGCAAATGACCGACAACAAACAAGTTTCATTTGGATTGTCGCTGATTAGTTTTTAACTCATCTCTAAGAGCGGTATTTGCGTTTGATCGCTTGAAGGCTGTGTTCGATGCGGCGTCGATCTTTGGGATCGAGTCGATCAATAAAAAGGACGCCGTTAATATGATCATTTTCATGCATGATCACGCGGGCACGGTAGCCTGTTGCCCTTTCTTTGAAGAGATTGCCCTCGATATCCATGGCTTCAATCGTAATAGATTCAGGACGCCAAACATCGCCATAAACACCCGGGATCGACAAACATCCTTCCGGAACACAGATGCGAGTGTCGCTCGGATCAGAGAGGACCGGATTAATAAAGACTTGAGGCTCACCAAAAAGGGGGTGCCAGTTCTCATCTTCGCCAATGACATTTGTGATGAAGAGACGGATAGGCTTGCCAACCTGTGGGGCAGAAATTCCGACATCGTAAGGAGGCGAAATAGTCTCTTTTAGATTATCCACCAATGTTCTAATTTCATCTGTTATCTCTTTGAGCTCAGCACATTTTTTGCGGAGCACCGGGTGGCCAAAATAACAAAGAGGAAGTTTGACCACAGAACTACTCCCCACTTGCTTGCTCAATAACAGTAGGCACAGGCATATAGTTTTGAGTTCCTGCGGCGGACCAGATTGAAAGAATAATACACAAGGAAGCAAAGACAACTGCCATCCAACCCGTAAAACTTTTTAGAACGTCAGCCGTAGCCGTCCCAAATACGGAGGAGCCGTTATCTGACCCAAAAGCTGATCCCAGTCCCATACTTTTGCTCTCCTGAATCAGCACCACAAATGATAAAAGGAATGCAACGATTAAAAAAAGAGTGAGGAGCAAATAAAATAAAAATGACATGAATTTTCCTTTAACTTTTTACAATTTCGGCAAATGATTTTGGATCGAGAGAGGCTCCTCCGACCAAAAATCCATCAATATTGGGCTCTTCAAGCAATTCTTGAGCATTTGAGGCCTTTACGGAACCACCGTACAAAATTGTAATCGAATCTGCACTATTTTTTCCAACGATTTCCGCTAAGCACTTGCGGCAATGGCGATGAGCTTCCTCTGCGATATCTGGCGTTGCCGCCTCTCCCGTTCCAATAGCCCAAACCGGTTCATAAGCTAAAACCAGCTCCTTTCCCCCTCCAATATTGACCCCGCTTAATGCACTTTCTATTTGGCGTTTAAGCACTTGATCCATCTGCCCTGCACGCCGCTCTTCGAGCGTTTCACCAATACATAAAATCGGCAACAGCTTTTCGCTCAGAGCCAAATGCACTTTTTCTCGGATCACGGCATCGCTTTCAAAAAAAAGGTGCCGCCTTTCCGAATGTCCCAAAATGACAAAATCAATATTAAATTCTTGGAGCATGCGTATGGAAATCTCTCCGGTATACGCCCCCTCAACATACCGACTCATATTTTGCGCGCCAATGCGAATGGATTGAGGATGAGGATATGAGCTCAAGGCAGACAAAGCCGTATAGGGAGCTGCAATATAAGCATTGTGCCCCTGCACAAGAGGAATTAATTCCTCTAAAAATGCAGTCGCCTCTTCAGCTGTCTTATTCATTTTCCAATTAGCTGCAATAACCTTTTCTCTCACCTATGCCCTCCTTATCAAAATATCAATCTGAAGACTACATCGATTCCCCTCGAAAACTCAAGAAAAAAATATGCGTTCATCTTAGGAACATACCCTAGAAAAACGTCAACAAAAATTTTAATTATATGTTTTTTTGTTGGCGAAAATACCTCATTTCGGATAATGTACAAACATTCTTAAAGAATTTTAAACACAATCTTAACACTCCGAGAGGAGCAAGATGGGTTTAAAAAAAGTTAACTATCATCGAAACATTTGAGTTTTATAAATTTTTAATGACTTTAATATTTTAAAACTCAATTAAAGGAGTTTATTTATGGCGGCAATAGCAGCAACAAGCAAAGAACCAACCTCACTCGTTCCCTTTGTGAATCATGATTTCTACAACGCTCTTTTTGGAACAGCCCAAGCTGTAGCCCAATTGGGATACTGTGCAGTTCAATCAGGAGCTATCGTCCAAATCGCACGCATCATGCAAATCGCTATCACTGCAATTGCATCTCTCCCTCTTTCATACATGATAAAATTGATTCCCGGGAGCTCTTTGGTGACTCGGGAAATTCGCCCTTTAACAAATATCATCCAACCAAGTGAGCTCAATCTTTTACCCAGAAGCGCAGAACTTGCAGCAACACTCGCAACTGCAGTTGCTCTCACCTATTTCTTAGCAGAGGAAATGCCTGAAGCGGCTAAGCTTCCTGAATCTGCACTAGAAAAAAGAACATGGGCAGGACATCTTGCAGCATGGATGGGAAAAAGCCCAAAAGACGCTTCGGAAACACCCAAACGCACTATTTATACCCCCCCCAAAAAAGACACCCTTTCTAAACCGATTGTTGATTTCTTTTCGACTCGAAATATTAAGGCTCTTTCTACCGGGAATATTGTCCCCATTCAGGAAAGTGCGCAAAACATAGCTGAAGCATTTAAAGCAGTTTTTATCCCCTTGAGCGTCTCATTTTTACAATGGCTCGAAGTCCAAGGAGATGCAACTCAAAAGGGAAGCATTGCTTCTTATGTTTTCCACACATCGACCAATGTTCTAGCTAAGATCCCTGCGATAAGTTCGGATGCAGCACAAGGCAAAATTTCTCAGGTAGCAAAAAAAGTCATTGAATCTGTTGATGGGGCAGGCATTTCACCTAAACCTAACCCGGCAGAATAACGTTGCGCGGGATGATCAAATAGCTGGCTTAAAAAGCTGAAGGGTGCATTTTTTTAATGCATCCTTCTTTTTTTTCTTTTATGCTTCAGCAATTATTTTAGGAAAACATATGGATGACGCAAAAGGTGTCTTATCGGTATCGGCTCTAAACCGAGCCATTAAAATGGCAATTGAGCCGGGCTTTCAGGGGATTTGTGTGAAGGGAGAAGTCGGAGATTATCGACTTCAAGCTTCAGGGCATGAGTATTTCACCCTCAAAGACGATAAAAGTTTAATCAACTGCGTTTTTTTTAAAGGCTATCGAGCACAATCTCCACTCAAAATCAAGCCGGGAGATCAAATTATTATCGAGGGCGACCTCGGCGTTTACGAAGTCAGGGGAACGTATCAGATCATCGTTAAACGGGCCAAAGCAGCCGGTGTGGGCGATTTACTGATGAAAATCCATCAACTCAAGACCGAGCTCGAACAGCTGGGTTGGTTTAATAAAGAGAATAAAAAACCCCTTCCCCGCTTTCCTAAAACCATTGGCGTTGTGACCAGCCCGACAGGGAGTGTTATTCAAGATATTATCCATGTTTTAGAGAGGCGGCATGCCGGCTTTCACCTCGTTCTCAATCCGGTGAAAGTTCAGGGTGCCGGAGCAGCTGTTGAAATTGCACAGGCCATTGATGATATGAACCGATTTAACTTGGCAGATGTTTTAATCATCGGCAGAGGAGGCGGCTCTTTGGAAGATTTAATGCCTTTTAATGAGCGCTGCGTGGCTGAGGCTATTTTTAGAAGTCATATCCCGGTGATTTCCGCCGTAGGACATGAAACTGATGTCTCAATTGCCGATTTTGTCGCAGATTGCCGTGCTCCGACCCCCTCTGCTGCCGCAGAGATCGTATCAAGCGAAAAAGCTGCTTTATTAGACCGGCTTGCATTGGCTGAAGCAAGTTTAACGAAGACCATTGAAGACAAAGTGCGCGTTGCACATCGCCTCATGCGTACGGTTCAGGTAAGCCCCCTCTTCTCTGACCCGACCTATCTATTAAAGGAACATTTTCAAAAAGTAGATGATATTGACTACGACCTGCAAAGCTCTCTCATGCAATCACTCAAAGAAAAGCAGCTCAAAATCCAGGGCTTTGTCCGACAAAAAGAGAGTTTAAACCCGCTCAGACAGCTAAAAGAACTGAATCTTCGTCTCGATCAATACAAGTCCCGGCTACACATAGCAACAGCGACCCTTTTAGAAAAAAAGAAAAACCGCCTGGTTGCGCTACAGGATATTTATGCCTCTATCAATCCAAAAAAACTTCTCTCAAGAGGCTATTGCATTCCCTTTGCACAAAACTCAGATTCAGTTATCATTTCATCGAAGCAGCTTAAAATCAAAGAGCACTTTCGATTGCTCATGCAAGATGGGGAAGTTCTCTCACAAGTCGAAGACATCAAATAAGGCCTATTATGACAACACCTAAAAAAAATTTGACATTTGAAAAGGCGTATAGCCGTTTAGAAGAAATTCTCTCCAAGATGAATGGATCCGAAATTGCCCTTGAAGAGTCTCTTGTTTTATTTGAAGAAGCGGATGAGCTGATTCATCTTTGCAATGATAAACTCAAGGGAGCGCAAACAAAAATTGAAAAACTCCTTAAAGACCGCAACAACCATCTTGTCGTGAATGACAATGGAGTTGTCGAAAAAACGCTATTTACCACAAACGATGCCGCCTACCGATAAGATATATTTTCATGACCTTACTCGAAATGATTCAATCCCCTAGGGACATCAAAAACCTCTCTTATTCTGAACTCGAAGTCTTAGCTCAAGAAGTGCGCGAGCGCATCATCGATGTGATGGCTATTAATGGCGGTCATCTCGCCTCCGGTTTAGGGGCTGTGGAGTTGACAATTGCGCTTCACGCTGTTTTTGATTCCCCAAAGGATCGCTTTATTTTTGATGTTGGGCATCAATGTTATCCCCATAAAATCCTCACCGGGCGCAATGACCGCTTCCATACCGTGAGAAAATATGAGGGGCTTTCGGGTTTTTTCCACCCTGAAGAATCAGAGCATGACCCCTTTTATACGGGCCATGCAGGCCCTGCACTCTCTCTAGCTCTTGGAATGGCGACGGCGCGCGATTTGCAAGGGAAGGATGATACGATCATTCCTGTTTTTGGAGATGCCACTTTGACTTGCGGTCTTCTCTATGAAGCATTCAATAACATTCCAAAAACGCTTAAGAATTTCATTATTATTTTAAATGATAATGATATGTCGATCTCTAAAAATGTGGGAGCCGTTACACAGATCCTCAGCCGCTTGATTAATTCACCAACGACAAATCGCTTGTGCCATGAACTTGGCGAAACCCTCTCCAAAATCCCCTCGGTAGGCAATACCCTTGCAGAAGGCGGAGGAAAAATTAAGCGCTCTCTCAAAGATCTTGTGAGTGGCGCCACTTTATTTGAACAATTTAACATGTCCTATGTCGGCCCTATTGATGGGCATGATATCCGCAAAATGATTGAAATTCTTCAAGCCGTAAAGGAAAGCCCCAAAGCCATTTTGCTTCATTTGCGCACGGTTAAAGGCCAAGGAATGAAAAAGGCTATTGAAAATCCGGTCAGCTATCACGGTGTGAAGCCATTTGATAAAGTGACCGGCACAATGCACAAACAATCCGAGACATCTTCCACCTTCCCACAAGTCTTTGGGAAAACCATGCTTGAAATGGCAAAAGAAGATGACTCTATTATTGTCATCACGCCTGCAATGCCCGCGGGATCGTGCCTGACTAAAATGATGGAGCAATTTCCCAAACGCTGCATCGATGTGGGAATTGCAGAAGGCCACTCGGTCACATATGCAGGTGGCATCGCACGAAACGGCTCTTTTAAAGTGATGGTGAGCATTTATTCGACCTTTTTGCAAAGAGCGCTTGATAACGTCTATCACGATGTGTGCATTCAAAATCTTCCCGTTGTCTTTGCTATTGATCGTGCAGGGATCGCAGGTGGAGATGGCATCACGCACAATGGGATTTACGATATTGGCTTCCTCAATGAAATGCCTAATATGATCATCGCAGGGCCAAGAGATGCTCAGGTTTTAACGGAGCTCCTTCATGACTGCTTTGACTGGAAACAACCAACGGCGATTCGCTATCCCAATTTGCCAACGCCTTCACCAAAAAAAGAATACATGGTTCGCCGCCCGGTTGGAAAAGGAGAGGTATTATCCCAAGGAAATACTGTCTGCATTGTCACATTAGGGACAATGGCGTCCGTTGGACTCGAACTTAAAGAGCTCCTAAAACAACTCGGATATGAAGCGACTGTGATTGACCCCATTTTTGTGAAACCACTCGATGAACCGCTTTTATTTGAAGCTTTATCTTCCCATCACTATCTCATCACCATTGAAGAGCATTCCCTCAAGGGGGGCCTCGCATCGATCATGAACTCGTTTGTTGTCCAAAATGGATTTGAACACCTCTGTGTTACGAATTTTGGAATCCCCGAAACGTTTATCCATCACGGCTCTCATCAAGAGCTTTCCCAAAAACTGGGATTGACAGCTGAGCAAATTTATGAAAGTCTGATCAAAAAAGAAGTCTTTGTCATCAACCCAAAGAGTGAGGCTTTAAAATGATTGTCGCCCTCCTTGTTGCCTACGCAATAGAAAAAAAAGCGCATGAAACAATCCATAGAATCCTTGATTTTTTCCATATCCATAAAGTCCACGTCGTTATTGAAGACGCATATGCCAAAGAGCTCAATTGCCCCTCGCTCTCATCCATTCCCTCTTCCTCTATTGATTTTTTAATCTCTTTAGGTGGTGACGGGACGATTTTATCCTATGCTCACGCCTACCGCGATCTCAATGTCCCTCTTTTGGGAATTAATATTGGCCACCTCGGATTCATGGCAGACATTCCCCTTACCGATATTGAAAAGAGCTTAGAAGATCTACTTCGAGGCGAATACGTCATTGAAAAAAGATTGATCTTATATGCATCAAACGAGACCTACTCGAGCTATGCAATTAACGATATTGTCATCCACCGCGCTATGAACCCCTCTTTGATTGAGGTAAGCATTCATGTCGATGGGCTTTATCTCAATACATTTGAAGCTGACGGCATTATTTTAGCCACGCCTAATGGATCAACCGCATATTCTTTAGCAGCCGGCGGCCCCATTCTCGTGCCGGAACTGGAAGCCATCGTCTTGACACCGATTTGCCCCCATACAATCTCTAATCGCCCCCTTGTTCTCTCTTCGGATGCAACCATTGAAATTAAGTATTTGAGCCCTTCGAAACCGATTGAATGTGTTGCAGACGGAATGGCAAATCACGAGCTAAAGCCCAATGATTCAATCACGATTAAAAAATCGGATAAAATCTTCAAACTTGTCACACTGAATCGAAGAGACTTTTACTCAACACTTCGCTCAAAACTCGGCTGGTCCGGCAAATTACGGTAAACTGCTTTTGTTGCATAAGTCCCGGTATAGCCAATGATGAACACGGAATCCCGCTAAAGTTAGGGGAGAAATGGTACAATGCTCTGCTAACATAAAAAATTTTATGATGTGATCAGTCAGCGTAATCTCCTCCTCCTTCCTAGGCATACTAGTAGGAGTCGCTTCCGATAATCCTTCTAAGAAAGTCGGGGCTGAAGAAGATCTGGATAACTGCGGGCGCAACGCCGGTGAAGCCTTTACATTCCTTGGAGGAGTACCATCTAATTCCGGAGGATCACTATGTATTTGATAGAATGTATCTTCATAAGACATCGCATATAAAATATATTCGATTTCAGCAAGGGCCCTACAAGAATCCCACAAAAACACCCCTTTTAAAGCAGAGTAACAAATCATACTTTCAGCAAAAACGATGCGCACAATTTCAACAACAGCGCTCGCGGCATTGGCAACGGCAATCGCACATTTAGCAGAAAACTCTAAAGAATATTGTTTTTCTTCTTCTTGATGTCTCTTAACAGAGTTTCTTAATGCTCTCCAGACGTAAAAATAGGCTCTAAACCACGTGTCAAACGGCATAATTAGCATAGCAAAGGCGCATCTTGTCCGCATCTTAAACTCAGAGGGGACCTCCCCACCAAGTTCTTTAATAGCAATTTTTTTTGTTTTAAGAATAGCACTGCCTTCATCCGGCAGAAACTCTTTTGGAATATACAACGCCGAAAGGCTATCAAAATAGCCATTGGGAAATTGATAGATATCAGAACGTGTTGGGATTTTATTTTCCATCGATTTCTCTTTGTATATCGGGCCTTTGATAGGGCCGATTTAAAATCGCATTTGCAATAACTAAAGAGGATGGGTTCCGAAGGGCGTCCTTGAAATGGCTTTTTCTCTTCCTGTGAAGAGAGTGTTTTGTTTCCACTTGAGGATGAGGTCTCAAGTTTGTCTCTTTTTTTTCCTCACCCGTCTTTTCATACTGTTGAGGGAGGTTATTTACCTTAACAACTCCGGGAGAGCGCTTTTTTGAGGGTATTGGCTCAGAATGCACCCGAGGAAGAATCGGCGGTGCATTTCCTTGTTTTTTTTTGCGGAAAATAAAGCGAAACAACAAAAACAATACAGAGAGGAAAATGATTAAAACATCGGTTGAAGTCTTCTCCATAATGACACCCTCTATTCAGCCTCTTCTTTATCCGCTTCTTTGGAAATCGACTCCCTCATGAGAGTATCTGCTTGAAGATTTTTCATATGATAAAAATCTAAAACACCAATTTTCCCTGTTCTAAATGCCTCGGCAATGGCAATGGGGATTTGAGCCTCAGCTTGTACGAGATTTGCACGCATATCGGTGACTTTAGCCGTATTTTCTTGTTCAATAGCAACGGCCATTGCACGCCTCTCTTCCGCTTTGGCTTGCGCAATACGTTTATCTGATTCCGCCTGATCTGCTCGAAGACGTGCACCAATATTTTCTCCAACCGTGATATCGGCAATGTCAATGGAGAGAATTTCAAAAGCCGTTTGAGCATCTAACCCCTTATCAAGAACGAGCTTTGAAATAGATTGCGGAGAAGCAAGTACATCGAGATGCGTATTCGATGATCCGATGGAGTTGACAATTCCCTCACCCACACGGGCAATGATTGTTTCTTCCGTCGCTCCACCAACGAGTTGTTTAATATTTGTACGCACAGTGACGCGTGCGCGGCAGAGTAGTTCAACCCCATCTTTAGCAACGGCAGAAATGTACTGCTGTCCCTTTTCAGGGCAATCAATGACTTTGGGATAAACTGAAGTGCGCACAGCATCTAAAATATCACGACCGGCTAAATCAATCGCTGTGGCTTGACGCCAGCTAAGTTCAATATTCGCCTTATCTGCTGCAATCATTGCCGCCACAACATCGAGGATGCGGCCACCGGCTAAATAGTGGGTTTCTAAATCTGAGACGGTAATTTGAACAAGACCCGCCTTATACGAGTTAATTTTTGCATTTACAATGGTGCGTGGGGGGATTTTCCTTAAACTCATTCCGACGATATTAAGAATGGCAATGGGGGTTCCTGAAACAAAAGCCTGAAACCATAACCCAATAAAACGACCGGTAACCGCAATAAAGATAATCCCTAAAATGATTAAGATCAGTGTAACAATAAACATCATATTTGATAATTCCACGATAACTCCCATTAGCTTTGGGGAAATTATATCGTCGAAACTATTTATTGAATACGTTTAACGACAAGTTTTTCACCTTCTTGACGAAGAACAATGATTTTTTCTCCTTTTTCGAGAAATTGTCCCTCTGTAACCGCATCATATATAAGACCGGCAATTTCAACTTTTCCCGAAGGTTTTAAAATCGTTTGCGCAACGCCGACTTCTCCCGAATGCACTTCAAAAGAGGCTTTAGGCGTTTCATGATAATCTTTAGAAATAATGTGGTATTTGGGAAACAATGTTTTAGAGAAGATTTTAGCTAGAATGATGACAACGGCACATGCCAAAATAAATGATAACATGAGCCAACTCAAGCGATAAAAAAGAACTTCTTTTTCAAAGGGATTAAGACGAAATGTCACGAGATCAATCGCATCGATATAGGGAACAAAAAGTAAAAAAAGAGAAGCTATAACAAGCAAAATTCCCAAAATCCCCATAAACCCAAATGTCGGAATAAAAAAGAGTTCAATCAGGATCAAAACACTTCCGACACCGAGCAAAATCCACTCGAGATAATTGGCCGTATAAAGGGTAAATTGCGTGAGTAAAATGAGCCCTAAAGCAGAAAGTGCAATAATTCCGGGCCACCCAAATCCCGGCGTACTCATCTCGATATAAAAACCAACGATGAGGGCAAACATTAAGATTGAAGCGATCACGGGATGTGTGAGAAAAGCAAAAAACCCAACCTTCCAATGGTCAAATTCAAGCGTTTCAATCCCGTCTATACTTTTAAAAAAGGGCAAATCAAGCACGCTACTTGCTTGATTGCTTGGCAAAAAGTAATTTGCAATATGGTAAGATTCTAATTCGGAAGCACGTAGGGTAAGCAGCTTTTTCTCAGGGAAAACCACCTCATCTTCCGGCTTGACTCCACTTTGATCGCGAAGACCGATAATCTCATCTCCCCTCTTGACTAAGATAAGATCTTTGTCAACCATAGCCTCTGCAATCGCCGGATTTCTTTGATAGAGCTGAGCCGTTGAAGCAAACTCGGCGCGCAAAGCCGACACCGTTTTTTCACCGGCCGGTTTAGATTCGCCGTTTCCCATAAGGACCGGTTCCGCAGCTCCCATAATACTCGATTGGTTGATCACAATAATGGGACATGAATACGCCAGTAGAGCTCCTGCCGAAATGGCCCAATCGTCGATATAGGCAATAACGGGCATATCCTCAATCACGCTATACGTATGAAATAGCGAGGCTATTTTCATTGCCGAGAAGACCTCCCCTCCCGGTGTGTCGAGATTTAAAATAACACAAGCAGCCCCTTTCTCTTTAAAGTGCCTCAGAGCGAGCTGCACATATAACAAAGTTGATTGATCAATCGGATGGTCTTTTGAAATATGAAGAAGACCCACGCGATGAGGAGCGCCTTCTTTAAAATGAACCCAATTCTCCAATGTTTGCGGCGAACTTGTCGCAAACAGAACGATCGAGCTAAAAAAGATATAACAACTAAAAAGCCACTTCGTCATCTATTGAGGTAACAATCCCTGCAAAAATTTTAGAATTTCATCGCGCGTTTTCTCTAAATGGGCCATTTCATGGGCTATTGAAACAAAACTCGCCTCCATTTGCGATGGAGGGAAATAAATTCCCTTCACAAATAAGTATTGGAAAAAGCGCTTAAACGTTTCGGCATCGAGTTGGTTCAAATCCTCTGAGGTCTTGATCGACTTTGCTCCAAAGAAAAGTGTAAACATCGACCCTACTTGTTGTACACATGCATTTATTTTATTTTTCGTAATAAATTCGTGTACGGGTTTTGTAATAACATCTGCTTTTTGTTTGAGTTTTTCATAAAATTTCGGCGCGCTTACACATTGAAGTGTTGCAAGGCCTGCTCTCATGGCAACAGGACATCCCGATAAAGTTCCCGCTTGAAAGACATCCCCCTTGGGAGCTAAAAAATCCATAATTTCTCTTGAACCCCCAATTGCCGCTGCGGGAAGCCCCCCACCGATAATTTTACCAAAACAAGTCAGATCAGGCTCAATACCGTAAAGTCCTTGCGCACCGTCAAGACCTACGCGAAAACCGGTAATTACCTCATCGAAAATAAGAAGCGCCCCTTTTTCAATGGTGAGCTGTCTAAGCGTCCCTAAAAATTCACCCGATGCAGGAACTACCCCCATATTCCCCGCAATGGGCTCGACAATCACTGCGGCAATTTCATCGCCATGCTTTGAAAAATAGTCTTTGAATACCATCGGATCATTGTATGGTAGCGTCACTGTCGATTGAATATATTCGCTTGGAATTCCACTTGAGGAAGCCTCAGGAATGTGATTGCGCAAATAAGATCCCGCTCTAATCAATAATGAATCGACAGAACCGTGATAGTTTCCGTCAAATTTGACGATTTTGCTCCGTTTTGTAAAGGCGCGGGCTAAACGAATCGCCGTTCCGGTTGCCTCCGTTCCGGTTGAAACAAAACGAACTTTTTCAATTGATGCGACATGATCAATAACCCACTGACCCAAAAGGAGCTCTTCCTCTGTCGCAATCCCAAAAGTCGTCCCATTTTCAATCTGTTCTTGAATTGCTTTGATCACTACAGGATGGCTATGACCTAAAATTAAAGGCCCCCAACTCATGCAAAAATCAATATATTTATACCCATCCAAATCGGTAATCATATCGCCTTTTCCCGACTTGATCACAAGAGGCGATATCCCGAGTCCGGGAAAGGATCGAACGGGAGAATTAACCCCACCGGGAAAGACTTGCTGAGATTTTTCAAAAATTTTCTTTGATATGCTTCTTTCCATAGATCACCTCCATCTGAGTTGTGAAGATCTGTATACACTTTTTGTGTATAAAACCATAAGAAAAATTTACACTTCCTTAATCACTCATCTTACACAAAAATGAGGGTTCAGAGAGCGGCTGCGGCTTTCCAAAGCCGAGTTCAAGATAATCGATTCTCTATTTGTATATAATTTGGGGGTCATTTATAATTCCTTCAGCAGAAAGTGCATTTTTAAAAAAATTCAAGGAAAGTATTTATGGCTGAACCCATTGAAGGCATCACTGAAATTTCTAGAAGAAAATCTCTTTACTCAGCGACTGAATATGCCGTTCATAGCATGGATGATTTTACTCTGTCTAAACTCCAAGGACAATCAATAGAGCGCCGTGAAACCCATATTGATAACAGAAAGCTCCTTAATATGATTTCCAGCCTCAATCAAAGCCTAGAGAAAATTAAAGACGGCACCATAGATAAGGACGCGTTTTACACTCAATATCGAGAAGGCATTGAAGAGATCACAGCCATTTGGGAGAAATACCGCGAAGAGTTTGGTTATATTCTTAAGAACTCAGATGACCTTTTTATTCCTCTTTCAAGTGATCATTCAACGATTATCCCCCAAGCTGTTGAGCAAACCATTGCAAACTGCAACGCCCTATCCCGTTCCCTAGAATCTGTTAAACTTCCCGAACTCGATGTTTTATTAACTCAGACACTGGAAATGAACACTCTTTTACTCAAAGCAATGGGTGAGATTGTCAAACAGGCAGGACGCACCTTCGATCGAATGGTTGCAAACCAAATCCCTCGTGGGTAAACGCAGATGACTCAAAATAAACAGGTGATCCTCCAAGCTGCCTTAGAAAAAATTGGCAAATCGGTCAAAGAGACCGGATCTATGGATCCTCAAGATCTCTCAGCTGAAGATGCTTCTTTACTCTATACCATTGGGCACAATTTATACGGAGTGGGAGACTATGAAAGAGCCAAACCTCTTTTCCATAAGCTCGTCATTGCAAGACCTTTAGAAGGGCGCAACTGGTTTGGCCTTGCCGCAACACTTCAACAAATGAGAGAATATGAAAATGCGCTCGTTGCGTGGTATATGACAATCATGTTCCAAGAAAATGATCCACTTCCCCACTTGCATGCTGCAGAGTGTTTGCTTTCCCTGCGCAAAAATCAGGAGGCAGAAGAGGCTCTTATGCTGGCCCTTGAATTGGCAAAAGATCGAACCGATCTTGCCGAGCACATTGCCTCAGTTAAGTCAACCCTTGCATTAACCAAGGACAAGAAATGAATTCTCTCAGGCGATTAGATCTCACCCTCCCCTCGACTAATATTACCCCTCCATCCGGATCAACGCCGATCACAAAGCTCCAAAAAAGACACCCCAAGGACGATGCTCAATTTGCGGCGGCTCCGGGAGCTCCCGCTCATTCTCCTTTTAATCGCCCAATGCTCCCCTCACCTGACCCCATCCATGCCGTTACCCATCCCCAAAAACTTCAACCAACCACACATGCCGATCGCCTCACTCGCATTCTCAATGCCAAAGAAGCGCAAAATCAACCGGCCACTACAGAGACTCAACCAAAGACAATCGAAGGATTGCTTTTTGATATTTTGAACTCCTCCGAAGAGCACAAAAAATTTGCCCTTCAAAATACGGCTCAAATGCGCTCAATCTTTTCTGAACATTTATCTAAAGCTGAAAGCGAACATTTCAAAACAATCAAAGCAATCGACGAAAAAAAGACCCATCTTCAAACGAATGATTTTTGGCAAGATATGACCATCTGCCTCTTGTCTTCAGTCCAAATCGTAGGTGGGGGGTTGATGATTGCAAGCCCTACCGAATCGGCACGCAATCTCGGTTATACACTCCTCTTTACCGGATCGGCAACACTTGCGGCTCAAGCCCTTAAATCCCTTGGATATTCGGAGACCTTAACCGGCGCTATCGCTTTAATCGCCTCTTCCATTGGACTCATTGCAGGCGGGCTTGGCTTCCAATCGACTGACCGCACACACCTTGCCAATAAGATCTTTGATATCGCTTCGCTCACGCAGACCCTTATGAGTAGTGTCATGCAGATGAATACCGCAAGCATTCAATATGATATTGACGAGCTCCGAGCCAAAAGAGAATTACATGAAGGTGACAAAGTCATCCTTTCTCAAAAGATAGAAGACAATTTAAATCGCTTTAAAGCGACAGCTAATCTCGATAAACAAATCAACCAAGCCTCTTCCGATTTTTTACGCAATCGAGCCGATATTCATCGAGGAATTCTTGCTGCCGGTTTAGGAGCTTAAAAACACTATATAAGGAGATCCATTATGTCAGGCATTCAACAAGTCAACCTCTCACTTCCAAGTGGACAAGTCACTGATATCCAACCTTTACCTGAGCAACATAATACGGGTTTAATTACGCTCATCACACAACTGTTTATTGAGGCTCTTAGGGATTCGGGAAAACTCCTTTCTCAAAAACAACGCGAAATTGCAGAAGCCGAACTCACCTCCCTTGCTGCTTATGGCAAACAATCACATACACATCAAGAACATGGTAAGTATGATTTTGCCGGAAAGTTTTGTAAAGCTGTTGCTTTAGGATCAGCTTCAGTTCTTGCCGGTGGAGAAACAAATGAGGGATGGAAAAAAGCCTATGAAACGGCGGGTCATGTCGGTGGATCTATTGCAGAGGCCTTCGGTTCTCTTGGATCCAGTCATGAGCAGGCACAAATTGCCGGAAAAAACCAATATGGCATTGAATCTGCACGCGAGAAGCTCAATGAACATAACAGTTCTAAACAAATGACGGATCGCCGCCTCTCGGAGTTGCATGACACTGCGCTTCAAGCAATTCGACAAGCTATTGCCGGAATGTCTTCTGTCATTGCAGGAGCATAACTATACTGATTCCGGTATAAGATTTTAAACGTCGAAGAGGGTGCCCTTTGATTGAAGTGGCACCCTCTTTCTTTTTTTGATTTAAAAATAAGATGCCATTGGGTAAATACCCAATTTATGGAGCATCTCAGAAAGCGTTTAAAGTTCTTAACGTCAATAGGTGAGTATATTGTCCTCATCATAGAGGTCATTACTGCCACGCTTCGCCGTCCCCCGCCGTGGTCTTCTATTCGAGAACAACTATATGAAATCGGCGTGATGTCACTGCCCGTTGTGGCGATGACCGGATGCTCAACAGGTCTCGTCCTTGCAGCCCAATCCTTTTATCAACTTGCAGATAAAGGACTTGCGGGTGCAACGGGGATTATGGTCGGAAAAGCGATGATCACGGAACTAGGTCCGGTACTCACAGCCTTTATGATTACCGGCCGCGTTGGCGCAGCCATGTGCGCCGAGCTCGGCACAATGAACGTCACGGAACAGATCGATGCGCTCCAGTCGATGTCTGTTAATCCCCACCGCTATCTCATTGCGCCTCGGTTTATTGCGGGAACAATCATGCTTCCCCTACTCACCGTTTTTAGCGTCATCATGGGAATTTTCGGCGGTTACTTACTTGCCGTCTATTTTTTTAAAATGCCGCCCGTTAACTATTTTGATCCAATGCAACATTATATGACACCATTTGACTGCTTTGTTGGACTTGTAAAATCCGTGGTCTTTGGAACTCTCATTGTGACCATCTGTTGTTATAAAGGGATTAAAACTCAAGGTGGCGCTGCAGGTGTAGGCCGGGCGACAACAACCTGCGTGGTGATTTGCTATACATGTATTCTCTTATTTAACTTCTTTATTACTATGGGCCTCAACATTGTTAAAGCTGAAATTAATAGGTGGCTCTCATGATTGAAGTGAAGGATTTATATAAAGAATTTGGTCTCCTTCAAGTGATGAAAGGGCTCAATTTAAAAGTCAAACAGGGGGAAACACTTGTCGTCCTCGGAAAATCAGGCGTCGGTAAAAGTGTTCTTCTCAAGCACATTCTCGGACTCACAAAACCCGACTCGGGCTATGTCTTAGTCGATGGAATAAATATTACAAATATCCGAGGACCCAAACTCTATAAGGCCATTAGTCATATGGGGATGCTCTTTCAAGGGGCTGCCCTTTTCGACTCAATGAATATCGAAGAAAATACGGCCTTTCATCTGAAGTCCCATGGTAATCCTGAAACGGGAAAGCGCTACTCTCGTTATGAAATTAAAGAGAGAGTCGCAGAAGCCCTTGCTATGGTTGGTCTTGGTGGCACCCAAGATAAAATGCCTTCCGATCTTTCAGGCGGTATGAAAAAAAGAGCCGGCCTTGCCCGTTTAATTGTCTATCGCCCTAAATATCTCTTATATGATGAACCAACGACCGGCCTTGATCCCGTAACAGCCATGCAAATCAATGAGTTAATTGTTAAAACACAAAAAGAATTAAAGGCAACGAGCATTGTCGTAACCCACGATATTGTTTCAGCTCTCGTTGTTGGGGATCGCTTAGCACTCGTCGAAGATGGTAAAGTTGTGCATATTGATGTACCGGAAGTCTTTATAGAAATTGATCATCCAACTATTAAGGCATTAAAGCAAATTGTTAGCGGAGACCCTTCCGAATTTAGGAGAAAAAAATATGAATGAGCAGGTAAAAAATATGCTGATTGGCCTTTTTGTGGTAATCGCCTGCTCTCTTATTGTAGGGATTATCCTTTTTATTGAGCCATCTGTTGGTGATGGGAAGCAAACGCTGATTGTCCGGTTTTCCAATATTAATGGAATTTCTGTCGGAACTCGGGTTGTTTTTGCCGGCAAGCCAATTGGTGAAGTGGTTCAGATTGAAACTATTCCCGACGCCCGAGAGCAACCTATTGATCAATGGGGGAATGTTTATTACTACCAACTCATTCTTCACGTGGACTCACACATCCACATCTTCACAACAGATGAATTCACTGTTCAAACATCAGGTCTGCTCGGTGATAAATCGATTGCCATTATTCCAAGGGCTCCCACCAAACATATGCCCCCTAAACTCGTAACGGATAACACTCCTATTTATGCCCAGTCGACCGATCCTCTAGAAGGGGCCTTTAATGAAATGAAAGATCTTGCCGAAAAAATTGGAATCGCCGTTGATAAAATTGTCTCTTGGTTTGATCAAAATGAAGATTCTCTCAGCTCCGCCGTTCAATCATTTGATCATGCTATGAGCGGGATTGCAACAACCGTTAATCGGGTCAATCAACTCGATCTCGTTTCTGATCTCAAACACGCCGTTGATGCCTTTTCCGATACAATGGATCTAACTAAAACCGCCCTCACCACTTTAGAAAATGAGAACTCATTTGAAAATGCGGGCGTTATGATCAGAAACTTCAAAGACGCCAGTGAATCCATTAGTGAAATCTCAAAAGAAGTGGCTTGCGGCCGAGGAACCATTGGCAAACTCTTTATGGATGATCTCGCATATCTTCAAATCAATGCCGTTCTCAGCAAAGCCAATACTTTAATGAATGATGTCAATCAATATGGGCTTCTCTTTAATCTCAACAAACAGTGGCAAAGAACCCGCACGAAATATGCCTCTTTCCTCGATTCAGTTGAAACGCCTGCTCAATTTGAAAACTATTTTGAGAATCAAGTCGACATGATCAATGCGGCAATGGACCGCATTTCAATGCTGATTGAAAAAGCGGAAGGCTCTCTAAATTCCGACCGCATTTTACGCACGCCATCCTTTCAAAAGGATTTTTCAGAACTCATGCGGCGCGTCGATGCCCTCTATAATAATCTTAAATTGTATAATCAAGATCTGATGGATGCCATCAATCAACAAAATGGTGAGTGTAATCAATGATGAATGAGGAGAGTTTTAATCATCTGCAAAAAGGACTGTTTTTAATTGCAAGTCCGGAAATCGATCACCCCTTCTATCGAAGGAGTGTTCTTTTACTCTGTGATCACACTCCGGCAGGATCTTTCGGCCTTGCAGTCAATAAGCCATTTGAGGTTGACACGCTTGACCCCCTATTAATCGAATCGGAACTCCCCTCTCTTGAGAACATCACGACACGCTCCGGAGGGCTCATGCAACCAATGCAAATGATGCTCCTTCACACTTCAAAAGATATCCCCGATCAAACGCTCCAAGTCAGTGAGGATATCTATCTTGGAGGAGATCTTGAGTTTTTAGAAAAGACAATTGCCGAGCAATCGCAGCAACTTCTCCTCTGTTTTGGTTATTCGGGATGGAACCCGGGACAGCTCGAACGAGAATTTATGGAGGGAAGCTGGTATACTTATCCGGCAACGAAAGAATATCTCTTTCAGGTCCCTTTAGAAAACTTATGGCGCACCCTTCTTCAAGACATGGGAGGCAAGTTCAAGTCCCTTTCCATGATCCCGGAAGACCTCAGCCAAAACTAAAGGTGAGTTAATAATTAGCGCCATAGAGCTCTATATTCGTCACCCCCTCATTGTGAAAGAGCGACTTTGTCAAATCGGCAAAGGCTTTTTTATGAACGTCTTTTTCCGAATTGATTAGGGCTAAAATACTAATAATACGACTGAGGCGCCGAATTTCAACATTACGCTCACGGACCAAAAGCGCCGGAGCAAAAATCAACTTAAGCGCTAAGTCCTTTTCTTCTTCGCTCCAAGAGAGCTCAGGAAGTAATAGCTTTAAAAACCCATAGAGGCCAAAACTTGCGCAAGCACCCGTATCAATTGCATCTTTACATGAAAAACTGATGAGAGCCGGCTTTAGAGTAAAAATGAAATATAGCTCTATGAAGTGGTAGAGGATTTCGATGAAATCAAGGCGATTTTTACGGGTAAGAATGTTTTTTTCATCAAAAAAAACCTTATGAATCGCTTCAACGGCTTTTTCAACAAAAGAGTGCATTTTGTTTTGATTCATCGTTTTGGGAAAATAAAAACCACAAGCTTCGCCCTTTTTTAATTGACTCAGCATTTGTTCTTTAAAGGCACCTGCTTCATTGAGGTCTACATACTCATTTGCTTGAAAATAAAAGTCTGTGTCTTTTGGAATTGAGATGACAACTAAGTGCGCTGCCAATTCCGGATCTTCCTGCAGTTTTTCTAACGACTCCGCTCGAGCATGCTCTTGCCAAGATGTTCTATCTTGAAGATTGAAAATGAGCAGCTTCTGATGATCTTTCGTTTCTGAAAAAAACCGAATGAATCCTTTAAACTCATCAACAATTTTTGCCTTGTTAATCACTTTTTGAGAAGTTGGAGAGGGAAGTCTAATACAGATCGCCTGATGTCCGGCCGATTTAAATTTAAAAAGCTCGCAAGGAAAATTATCTTGATCAATCGGTGTATAGCCCTGTTTATACCCTTCTTCTCTGAAAGCATCCAAGGACTTCATCAAAGGGCCATTGGGATAATGACTGAGAAGATGTTGTACTGAATCATAACAATCAAGAATCCAACTCCACATTGAAAATCGATGCGATGTCGGCTTCTTTAATTGCCCCCTTTTAATCATTTGCTTGATAAACTCAACACTTTCCGTCTGATCCCCGGCATGGAGAAAGAAATGCCCACATAATTGATGAATCAAATGCACTGCCAATTTATCAAAGGGATCTTTAAGAGTATGGCCTTCAGCAAGCCGGATATACTCCTCATTATTTAAAGCCTCTCTCAAATAGTAATGGAAGTCTCTAAAGTAGGCTAAACAGCTCTTTTGGCGTTTACTGCGGATCATGTTTTCTTTATTTGCAGCGGCTAAAAGCGCAATAATCGCTTTATATACGGATTGAGCAAGACTATTTTCGGGATGAATTCTCGCCTCTTTGACAAATTTGTTGAGCTCACTCTTTACAGAATGGACAATTTCATTGGCTGTCACTATAGCATCTCGATCCCTAATAATATTGACATAGATCAAAGGATCATCCCCAACTATATCAATGATCATCTCATCAAACTCAGTAATAAGCTTCATATTCTTAAGAAGTTGGGAGCTTATAAATGGCTTGCCGTTTTCCTTTTTGATATAGAGGAGCTCATATCCGCTATCTTTTTTTACCTCATCGATATCTTTAATTTTACGCGCAAAAATCTCATGAGATGTTCGGTCGGCTTGAGCAAATTCATTAAACCACTCATCAGACTCCAGAACTTGCTCAAATTTCTTGATCACCTGCTTTTGATAGAAATTTTCTAGTGACTGATATTCACTAAAATCGACAATTCTAGATGACTTCTTTTTAGGCTCGATAATTTGATAAAAGGCATCAATTCTCTCTGCCGCTGCACGGGCAAGACCCATAATTCCTTGTATACCCTTTTGAACGTCAATATCTTGCAAAACTTTAGGATCTTTTTGCACAATATGTTTCATATAATCATGGACAACAGAAAAGGTCTTTTTAATCTTCCGCTCCATATTGGTTTTATTCTCGATATCGAGCCATTGAGCCTTTTCCTTAAGCTTTTCAAGGGCAATTTTTCTCTGTGATTTTAATTCATCGAGATCAACATCAGCCATGCTCGTTAAATTATCCACAGCTTCCAATATAGTAAGCGTTTCTTTATGAGAAGCTTGAGCCATATTCTTACCTTCTTATATTAGAGCCTTCTTAATTCAGTTTTAAATCAAAATAAACTGAATAACAAGACAAATTATTATTATTAATTTTTATTACATAAGTATTGAAATAATATTAATTAAAACATAATATCCGGAATAGATGGGAGAATGAAGGGAGGGTATATGCAGTGCTTAATGATATGCAAACTCAAAGATGCCACGCATTTTTGGGAGCATATGAATAAAGCTCTACCTAGAGTTCCCGGTGGATGCTCTTTACTTGTGTCCTGCCAAGAAAAAACCGGGAAACAGTTATGGTGGATTTGGGAGTGCGATTCGATTTCTGAGATCAAACACTATTTTGATCACTTTATCGCCCCTTTTTCGACAATTGAATACCATGAACTTGACGAAAAGCACTCGAAAATGGAAAAGCACCACTATAAAAAAGCGAGTTAATCACTCACCTTGCCGCAAAAAGATTTTGCTTGTTCACCATCAGGTTTGCGGGAGGTGAGTTGCTCACTCATACTCCGCTTCTAACAGTTTTTTAGAGGGTCGGCGATGTATTTCGTCTATACCATTTATGTGGGCCTTGCCAGTTTATATTTAGACTGATCAAGTGCCTGATTCGTAGATGGTATACCCTCTTCTTTTTATTTCATTTTGATATTAATCGTGCGCTCAACTAAATTAAAGTCACCCGGAACTCTTTCATTATTAGGCCCTAAAAGCTCTAGTTTTATTTTATGAGATCCGGCTTTAAGACCATAAATCAGATAGGGGCTCCATTGATAGAGTTTTCCCATCTCCTCATCATCGATATGTAAAAGGACTTTATACCCTTCTCTTGCAAGCGAACAATTGCAAATATAAAAATCGAGCAGAATCGGTTCATTTGAATTTTTCAAAACAAAATCCCCTTGAGGATCATTATAAGTCAAATAGGGTTTTGTCAAGTCTTGTTGAATCGTTGGCGATCTTGTCATTTTATAAAACATTGCCGCGTCAAAATTATTCTTTTTTTTAAGACTTTCACCATAGGAAAGAACCGGAAAGACCCGCATAATATGCTGACCGTTTGCCAATGTTTTTGGAAGAGTAAAGCTCAAAGTCTTTCGATAAACGTCTAAATTGGCATCTGCAGAATCCTCTGCATCCAAATTAACAATAAAATAAGGCTCATTATCGATAATGACTCTCATATTTTGGCCATAACGGCTTTCTCTTAGCTTGGGAGCTGATGAATTATATGTTTTGATTCCGAGAGGAAACCCAATTAGACGAATTTGAGAACGGATCGTTTGAGATTTCTCAAAACTTCCGGGCTGAGGAAAAACGAGTCTCACCTCAACTGAATTAGGCGAGGGCGATTGCTCCATGGGAACGACCTGCAAGGGAAGCATTTCTTGAGACCCAATCAATAAAACGCGGTCTTTCACATCAAAGTTTTGAACTATAGTCGATGTCGATATATCAATCATCGGTTGATATTGATCAAAAGGGGAAAACGTCACTTCAATATCTTGTTCTTCATAAGAAATGGGAACAGCCCTTGCGTGCGCTTGAAGCTCTTGAATATTAAAAGCCCCGTTTAAAGATTGACCTACTCTGAGTAAAAAAGAAGTAAGTATTATGTATTTAAATAAATTCTTCATTGACTTCCCCGGTAAATAGACCACAACTTGGTCTCGATTAAAAACTCACCTATGAATAGAGGAGATTTTTTGATGGTTAAGGAATATTAGCTATTAATGGTTGGGCCGCCTCACCTCCGCTTAGAGCGGGGAGATTGCAGCTTGGCCTCCGTTCAAATCGGTTTAACTATTTTCTCTATAGTCTTTCAAATAAACTAAAGTCAATAAAAGAGCACATATGACGATAAAGCCGTTAAAAATATTAATGGCTGAGAACCCCGCAAAAGATGCCCCATTGACCGCCACCTTTAAGGTGGCAAGCGCTGTAGGATCAATTGTTTCCGGATGGTGTTGAATCAATGTATAAGCATGTTTAAAACTCATTGGCGGCAATTGAGATGCATTCTGCTCAATCGTTCTTAAATAATTGCTAATTCTGCAGTGGTATCCAATATACCCAATCACTGCGACCCCAAAAGAAGAACCTAAAAACCGCATCGTATTATAGATTCCCGAAGCAAGCCCCCTTTTATGAGGGGCAATTTTTGATAAACACAAATTGCTAATAGGAGTCAAAATCAGAGATGTTCCAATTCCAAAACAACAAAACGCCACAACAAGGCATAAAATAGAATAATAGAGAGTGAATAGAATCAAAACAAAGACTGAAATCAAAATACTCATGAACCCCAATAATATAGGAGTTTGCGCGCCCATTTTATCATACATCAACCCTGAAGCCGGTGCAAACAGCATCACAGGAAGGGTGGATATGACCATATATGAAGCCGTTTCTACCGGAGTGTAATGGAGGGACTTTTGTAAAAAAATTGACCAGAAAATGGGATTTGTCATCAATACCCATGTCAAAAATGAGACAAAAAGACCGATGGAGAAATAACGATTTTTAAAGAGAGAAAAGTCGATAAACGGATCATCCTGCTTTCGATTTCTCCGATAAAGAGCAATAGTGAAAAATAAACCAACCCCAATCAGTGCTTTAAAATTAGCCCCCCCCTTCCACACTTTAAACTGCATTAGGGCAATGACAATAGCGGAAATACCTAAAACAATATAGACGAATGAAAGAAAATCGATTTTTTCAAACTTCTTCTTATTTTCAGGAACGACTAATAATGCCAATAGAATCCCGATAGCAGCTAGGGGAGAAAACAATAAAAAAATGACACGCCAACTATGAAATTCAATTAAAATAGCACCTAAAAAAGGTCCCACGGACATAAAGAGCGAGCTGAAACCGGCTCCGATGCCCATTGCCCTGCCCCTCTCTTTAGACGGGAATGCATCAAAAATAATTGAAATACTCGTTGGCCCAAGCATTGCAGCTGCAATTCCCTGCACAATCCTCGCAACCAACATAATCTTAAAATCTGATGAAAATCCAAACCCCAAATTAGCAAGAGCAAATAGCGCTAAACCAATACAAAAAGCTGTCCGCCTCCCAATAATATCGGCAAGTTTTCCAAAAACAATCACGAGAACGGCTGTCGACAAGAAAAAGGAATTGATCAACCATTGAACTTGAAACATTGAGAATCCAAGATCATTTTGCAGCGTCGGAATGATAATGGGAAAGGTCGCTGAGTCAAAAAGCATCATTGAGAGTGCTATTGTTGAAGCAGCTAAAGAAAGTATTTTTTGATAGCTCTTATTAAGAGCTAAAGCAAACCCGTTCATCATTAAGACATCGTTAACCAACAATAGAGCAAACATTGCCAAAATGTTTAGAAAAAATCTACAAAAAAAAGATGCACTAATTAAACTTTTATATTAAGATTTTTTAAAGAACAAAAAAAATCTCGACAGAGTGAAAAGTCAAACCTTTAAAGCGGTTTTTTATATGAAAAATCTATTTCGATTTTCAACGCATCTCATTCTAATCATTTGTTTTTGCCTCTTATCATCTGCATGCCAAAAAAAAGAGAGAAAAATCACAAGGAATGAAGCGCCTAAAACACTCCATTTGAATTTTACCAGAGATATTCCTACAGTGGATCCTCGCCGCTGCTCCGACCCCGTTTCTTCTACAATGCTTTTTATGCTATTTCAAGGATTAACCAAGCACTCCTCACATTCTTCGACCGACTTTGGAGTTTCCGACCATTTTGATATCTCAGATGACCAATGCACCTATACATTCCATATTAGAGAAACATATTGGAGCAATGGGGAAAGAGTCACCGCACACGATTTTGAAAAATCGTGGAAAGATATGCTAACCCCCTCTTTTCCGGCTCCTAACGCCCAACTATTATACCCAATTAAAAATGCTCAAAAGGCAAAACAAGGCTTAGTGGATATACGAGACGTTGGCATCAGTGCAATATCTGATGATTTACTTGTGATCGAACTAGAACAAGCAACCCCCTATTTTTTAGAAGTCACTTCATTTTGCGCCTTATTCCCCTGCTATCATCCCCGCGGTTTTGATGAAAATTATCGAGCGGAATTATTGACAAATGAAATTGTGACAAATGGCCCCTTTAAAATAAAAGAGAGCCGCGTAAGAGATCAGATCACTCTTGTCAAAAACCCCTATTTTTATGATGCATCCCGTATCCACCTCGATGAAATCAAGATTTCCTTTGTGCTTCATGACATGACGGCTTTCAATTTATTTGAACAAAATAATCTCGATATCATCGGCCTATATTTTTCTAATATCCCCAGAGAAGCCTTGCATGACTTGCGTCAAAAGAAATTGATCCATCAAAAACCGATTGCCGCAACCTGTCACTTTTCGTTTAATTTAGAACACCACCTGTTTAATAATTTGAATTTCAGAAGAGCTTTTCATCATGCTATTGATAGGGCCTCCATCATTGAAAATATTACCGGACTCGATGAACAAATCGCACATGGACTCATCCCACCTATCCAAAAGCGAATGCAAGAAATGGCGCCCTCTCAAGACGTCTTCGACCCCCAACTCGCAAATCGATATTTAACCCAAGCCCTTGAAGAGCTGAACTTGGATAAAAACCATTTGCCAACCATTGTTTTAACGCATATTAACTCAGAAATTGACCGCAAAATAGCCCAGGCTGTCCAAGAACAAATCCGGTCTACACTAAATATTGATGTCAAACTTGAGGAATTAGATTTTGGCTACTTTTTAGAAACGACAAGCAAAAAGAAACACCAAATTGCATTGTGCTATGCGATTGCCCAATACAATGACCCCATCGATTTTTTATCAAGATACACTTCTAAAACGCATTTTAAGAACTACTCTAATTGGTCTAGCCAATCTTTCGCGGATTTGATCGAACAATCTAAATCAATCTATGACTTTAATGAGCGAATGAAACTTTATCAACAGGCTGAAGACATCTTTATGGAAGATCTGCCCATCTCGCCCCTTTACCATTTTAATGTTGTCTTCTTGATCAATCCTCAAATTAAAAATTTTTATATTTCACCTATTGGATCGGTTCATATTGATTTTATCGATTTTATCCCATCACCTGTGCTTTAAACGATGATGAAAAAACAGCTTATGACTCATTGGGTCGCATTATTTATCCTTTCTATCTGCTGCTTGATGACACCGGGTTGCTCGAAAAAACCTAAAGCGGAAGAAAAAGAGCGCCCCTTTCGCATTAACTTAACCTCATCCCCTTCTACCTTTGATCCGCGCCGCGCAGGTGATATGACCTCTGCAACGCTTCAATTCTTTCTATCGGAAGGATTAACTCGCATGCTCCCCGGAAAAACGGCAGCATTAGGACTTGCCGATCATATTGAGATCTCTAAAGACAAATGCATTTATACATTCCATTTAAGAGATGCTTATTGGCCTGATCGACAACCCATTACCGCACGCGATTTCGAATTGAGCTGGAAGTCTATTTTATCTCCTAGTTTCCCTTCATCCAACGCTTTTTTACTCTACCCTATTTTAAATGCAAAAGAAGCCAAAGAAGGATTAATTCCCCTAGATCAAGTAGGAGTACGCTCAATTGATGAAAAAACGCTCCGGGTAACACTCAAACATCCGGCCCCCTTTTTTTTAGAAATCACTTCATTTTGCACTCTTTTTCCTATTCCTTCGCATCTCGAAAATCAATTGGATGAAGTGTTTTATCTACCAACCGGCTGTCCGTGTATAGGTCCCTATACCATTCAATCATATCAGCCCGGTTCATGTCTTGAACTCGTCAAAAATCCCATTTATTGGGAAAAAGAGAAAGTTCTCCTCAATCGAATTTCAATTTCACTGATTGAAGACCCCCTCACTGCCTATGAAATGTATCAACTCAAACAACTCGACCTCATTGGAACTCCTTTTACAACTCTTCCTATCGATGTGATTGAACACATTAAAGGGGAACATCATTTGCACTTCCAACCCCTAGCCGGAACTCATTATTTAAGCATCAATACACAATCCCCTCTTCTGAATCATTGGCACTTTCGCAAAGCAATTTTTTATGCTATTGATCGAGACCAACTCGTTACCGGGATAGGGCTTGATCCTCAAACAATTGCACTTGGAATCATCCCTCCCATTCTTGGAGGAAAATGTAACACTGAAAGTGAGCTTATAAATCACCATGATACCTATGAACATCGCTGTTTGCTTGCCCAAAAACATCTTGCTTTGGCTCTTGATGAGCTGAAAATCCAAATGAGTGATCTAAAGGTGCTAAATTTGTCCTACTCAACCGATCAGCTATCTTACAAAGTCGCTTGTATTTTACAGGAGCAGCTTAAAAACGCCTTAAAGATCAATATCCAGCTTGCTCCCAATGAGCCCAAATTACTGATCAATAACTTAGCTCATCGACAATACGATCTCGCTTTAACATTTTGTTTTGCTCAGTATTTTGATGCGGTCAACTTACTTGAACGCTTTGCCTATCGCGATAATCCTAAAAATTATCCGGGATGGGAATCGGAAGAATTTATTGCTCTTTTAAATCGATCAATGTTTGAATATCACTTTGCCCAAAGGCAACAACTACTTAATGATGCTGAGGCTATTTTACTCAAGGAAACGGCAATTATCCCTTTATTTCATCCGACTGCTCAATTTATTGTTCAACCTTATATTCAAAACCTTAAAACCAATCCTACGGGAGGTTTTTATTTTAACGAGATTATCTCGACTTTGTAACTCAATTAGTGGACCCGAAGGCCCCGAGATATTTGTTCTCTAGGGAGTTAATAATCTCCCAGTTCGACCATAGGTCGAGCGCATGATGCGCAAAGACCGAGGCAGGCGGCCCCACTAATTGAGTTGCAAAGTCTAGATAATGCCGAAATGAAGAGATGCGAAGCACATAAAACCCTTCAAGTAATCTTTATTATTTACAAATACTGGCATAATAAATATCTTTAAAAATTAATTCATTAAATTGACATATGAGACAGAGAGACAAAGATCTTTTACGCATTCGACTTCCTTTTGATTGTCCGGATACAATCAAAAGGGAATACGATCTTTATACCCAATCCATTGAAGCTGCTCTTAGCAACATGATTCCCCCTTCCGTCTTAGAAAAAGCCCCCGATCCTCAAGATAAGCAGGCTGTCACAATCTTCTTCAATAAGGTTAAAGATCAACTGCCATTGATCTCATCCTCATTTAGCCTGACCTCCCCTTATGTCATCTCTTTAAAGTTTCTCGCTTATTCGGAATATACCCATGGAATGGGGCGTTTTATTAGCGAAGCGGTTAGCCGATGGCTTGTATTAGGAAAACAGCTGCCTTTGATCAGCGTCAGTTCTATGGCCTTTGAGTTTGTTCGATATCCAAAAATCAGTTTTTTCTTTCACGAAGTTCTTGTTAGGATTGATTCCGAAAAAGACTTTGAAATGGCTAAAACTAACTGTGACCCCCTTTTACGCCAAATTAAACTCAACATCCTATCCGTTCAGTACGCAAGAAAAATTGTCGATCAAAAGAACCTAACACTCGATCAAAAGAAAATCATTATTCAAGAAAATATCGCTTCTCTTTTAGGAAGGCCAAAGCAAAACATTGATGAGACGATTTTTGATCAGACACACCAATTTTTAATTAAAATTCTGGCAGAGGAAAAAGTAGAAGAAATTAAGGAGCAAATCGCCCCTCTTCTCGAACACCGTCCTCAAATTTTTGAAAGAGGTGTTTTTAATGAGCTCAACGAGAGTTTAACACTGTTCAATGACCACTTTCTCGCCCTTCGAACAAGCAAGCATCTGACCCGTATTATCGCTTATCTCTACTTATTTAAAAAAATGATAAGTAATTTAACTATTTTACATCCTAACTTACGCCACCTCTCATTCAAGGTTTTAAAAACACATCTTCTAAACGATCAAAAAAATTGCCCTATTATCGGCCTTGTTATAAGCCTCAATCTTTTAAGAGAGAATGAACTTTTTGAAGAGCGCCATCTCATCAAATCAGTAGAAGCGATTGTCTCCAATATTAAAAAAGTTAGCGGTTCATATGCTGAGATGAGAAAAAGCGGCTCCGTTCGCAATTTGTATATCGAATTTGAAAAGGAAGGCTGCCTCCCCTTTTCCCCTCATGAAATCGGATTAATTAAACAACGCCTTCCGTCTGAAATTAAACTGCGCATTGAAACGATCATTAATCCTATTTTTATGCAAAAAAACGAAGAAGAGGTCATGCGCAATATTCTCACTTTGTGCAACCAACTCAAATATGTCCATGATATCCCTCAAGCCAATATCTCATTTCACAAACAAACTGATCAGACCCTTTCGTTTATTGTTGTATTGGCTCGCATTTTACGCCCGGGCGATCAACCGATCAAAAACCTTCTTTCAAAATACCTTCATCATATGCGCATTGAAAATTATGAATTAAAATCAATGGGACTCCTTCGGAAACGCTATATGAAAGAGGCCAATGTTTTTGAAGTTTATCTCGATAAAAAGCATTTTTTACGTGAAGATTTTTCTTTAGACTTGTATGAAGCTAGGCGAGTCGTTTATGATGGAATTACAAAGGTTATCGGAGAAATAAGGGATTATAACGGTGGTATGATTTCAAAACAAAATGAAGCTCTTCAAGAGCTAACTAAGCTATTAGCACAAGACAATATACAAAATGACTTTCTGATCGAAAATTATTTTTATTCCCTCATGCCTGTTTACATGCAGTCTGTCTTGCCTCCTCGCATTTTGAAGAAGCAATTCATCATGCTTTTACAGGCGACTGAACACGATTACACACATCAGCCCTATTTTATGCAGATGCAGATCGTCGATAACTACTTTATTTTAATGTTAGGCTCGATGAACCCCTCTTTTAAAGAAGTCATTAAAGATAGCATTGAAAGAGCCCAGTTTGATTCAAGCAGCCTCACTTCATCAGCCATTAGTCCACATGACATCTTTTGTTTTGGTTATCTGTATCAATACGATACGCCTAAAGACTATGAAAACCTTCTTATTTCAATGACAGAAGGCATTAAAAGCTGGCAAAAAACTCAGATCATCAATCAAACGTTTGACCCTGTCGCAGCTCACTTATAACCTTTTACTCGATTTCTCAAAAAATTACGAACCGTTGTTTTGGGAAAGAAAAAAGCGAGTAAAAACCTCTATATTGCATTAAATTATATCCCCCTCTAAGATTTAATCGATGGCCAACTATAGAACACATTCTTTTTTTAACTTACTTCTCATCCTCCCTCTTGCAGCCTTTGCAATCATTTACTTTTTACAACCTACTCGTTTTGATCTATATATATTCATTGCAGCCTTTGGCTATGCCACCCTCTTTATGTCTCCCGATAGCGATATTGCAAATAAAATCAAACTCTTCTCTTTAAGAGGCTTGATGACACTTCCTTTTCGCCCTTATAGCAAAATATTCGCCCATCGGGGCATTTCCCATTGGCTCATTATCGGAACTCTAACACGCATTGCATGGCTTGCCTTTCTTTTCATCATTATTTATACTTTCATCTACAAAAAAACAATGTCTCTAAACCCCATTTTACACTTTTACAATGTGCATAAAACATCCGTATTGTACTGTTTTTCAGGGCTATGTATTTCAGATATGGGCCACTTACTTTTAGATAGAAAAAAAGCTTAAATAAAGATTTACCGAGACAAAATGCATGATCCATCCCCCACTAAAAGTTGACCATTTAATTAAAAAATATGGCCCAAATACTGCTGTCCAAGATATTTCTTTTGAGCTGAGAGAGGGCGAAATTTTCGGTCTGCTTGGCCCAAATGGTGCAGGCAAGACCACAACGATTTCATGTATTACAACTTTAGAAGAACCCTCTTCAGGTCATATTGAAATTTTTGGGAAAGACAATATCAAAGAAGCGCGTGCCGCTAAATTTCTTCTTGGATGTGTTCCTCAAGAGCTGATCCATCATGGGTATTTCACAGTGAAAGAAATCATGCATTTTCACGCCTCATATTATGGACTGGTTCATGTCGATGCGCGCATTGACGATCTCCTCAAAAAAATCGATCTCTACCATCATCGAGGCAAACTGATTAGTCAACTCAGCGGAGGCATGAAACGACGTCTGCTGATTGCAAAAGCACTGATTCACAACCCAAAACTCCTCCTACTCGATGAACCGACTGCAGGTGTTGATGTCGAACTGAGACACAATTTATGGGATCTCATTTTTCAACTCAAAGAGGAAGGGGTTTCGATTCTCCTCACAACCCATTACCTCGAAGAGGCAGAAAAATTATGTGATCGGCTTGGAATTATCCGGAATGGTAAACTCATTAAAGTCACCCCTAAACTCGAATTGATTCATACCATGGGGATTCGCACCATTACTTTATTTTTAACTAAACCCATCCATTCCATTCATCACCCCCATCTCTATCGACAAACTGAAAAGGAATTGGTTTTTAAAGCCCCCCAAGCATTTAGCGTATCCAATTTATTAGAAGATATTCAATTAAGCCATCACGCTTTTTCCGATATTTCTGTCGAAGAAGGAAAACTCGAAGATATCTTTACCCAAATTCTGAATCATGAATAGGAGGAAATAACCGCATGCAATGGTTAACACAGGTTTTTGGCCTCTTTAAACGCGAAATAGCTCGTTTTCTCAAAGTTCCATTTCAAACAGTGGGATCTCCCATCATTACATCGACACTGTATCTTGCAATTTTCGGTATCAGCATAGGGGCCTTTGTTAAATCACCCCTACATGTCTCCTACCTTGAGTTTCTCATTCCGGGACTTGTCATGATGAATATTGTCAGAGGCTCTTATGAAAATACGACAAGCTCCATTATCGGATCTAAATACGTCAATGAACTCCAAGATCTGCGGACAGCGCCTCTCTCGAGACTGCAAATCGTTAAAGGCATCATGGGCGCAGCAATTATTAGAGGACTTATCACAGCGTTTCTCACATTCCTAGTCGGCACCATATTCTGTTTAATTTATAACGGTTATTTCATGAAGATTCATCATCCGTTTTACATGCTTTTTTTTCTCTTATTCGGTGCAGCCTCTTTTTCTTCTCTTGGCATGGTTATTGCCATGTTTTCACGCAGCTTTGAGCAAGTGAGCATTTTTGGATCCTTCATTCTCACCCCTTTAATTTATCTCGGCGGGGTCTTTTTCTCTCTCGATATGTTGTCCCCTATCTGGCAAAATATCGCCCGCATCAATCCAATTTTTTATCTCATTCAGGGATTACGGCTTTCCGTATTAACTCCGGCATCAATTCACGTATTTTATGAAGCACTTTTTCTCTTTTTATTTTTTGTCATTTGCGTTTTAATCTCCCTTATTGCTCTTAAAAAAGGACGGCGTTATGTTAGATAAACTCAAAACAGATTTAAAACAGTTTGTTGAAGAGCGGGAATGGGAACAGTTCCATACGGCTAAAAACTTGGCCATTGATTTATCAATAGAGGCATCGGAAGTTCTCGAACATTTTGTTTGGCACAACGATGATAAACACCTCGATGACTCCAATAAAATGGAAGCTTTTAAGGAAGAGATCGGCGATGTGCTTAACTCTTTATTATTGCTCGCTATGAAATTTGATATCGATGTGATTGATTGCGCGTTTGATAAACTGGAAAAAACGAAAAAGAAGTATCCTATTCATCTTTGTAGAGGGAATGCAAAAAAACATACGGAACTCACCCCTAAATGAAACACCCTGCTGTGATTTCTTCTGATGAAGCTGCATCTAATCTCAGCTCCATATCAGGACTGCAATCAACCTCTTCGCACCTTTATTTTACCGAAACGAGGCCTAATGAGGGGGGGCGCACAACTCTTTTATCTTATGATGGACAATCGATCGTTGAATGCCTATCCTCTACATTCTCTATTCGCTCGCGCGTCCATGAATATGGAGGTCGAGCTTTTTGTGTTCATGATGATCATATTTTCTTTGTCAATCAAAGTGATCAAGGAATTTATGAACTTTCAAAAGAGGGACCCGAATTAATCTATCATCGAAAGGATTGCCGTTTTGGGGATCCGGTTTATGATCCTTTAAGAGAGAATCTCTACGCCCTTTTAGAAGAGCACACTCCTAATCAAGATGTGCGCAACTCTATTGCTAAAATTGATCTCAAAACAAAGACGCTGACTAAGGTTGCAGAATCGGCTGATTTTTATAGCTCTATTACTCTACGCCCTGATGGCGAAGAACTCACTTGGGTTGAATGGAACCATCCACATATGCCTTGGGATACATCAAGCGTATCGCGAGCCACTCTTGATCCGCAAGGGGCTTTTCTATCGATCTCTTTGGTCTGCTCTCTTTCCCACACATCAGCTCAAGATCCGATCTATTTAGACAATAGATCGCTCATCTTTATGTGGGATAAAACCGGTTTTTGGAATCCCTATCATACCGATTATCTCGAAGCACCCATCATTCGGACTGAAGCAGATTTTGCTCAAACACCTTGGAACTTCGGGGTGACTCGCACGTGTATTCTTGAAAATCAACTTTTTGCTGTCGGAACTGAAAAAGGCTGTGATTTTCTAGCAAAAATCGATATCAAAACAAACACACTTTATCGCTATGATCTTCCATTTAATTTAATCACACACATTACGGCTTACCAAAATCAAATTGCGCTGATTGCCTCAACCGAGACTGAGGCTTCTTCCCTTATTCTTCTCAATCCAACTGCACCATCTGAACACCAAATCATTCATTCCACTCTAAAAACCTCTATTGATCCCTCTTATTTTTCACTTCCCGAATCGATCGAGTTGACTAATCGGCATCGAGAACAAATCTATGGGTTTTTATATTTACCTCATCAAGTGACCAAAGAACTCCCTTTTCTCATTGTCAAATGTCATAGCGGACCGACATCGCATGTTTCACCTTCACTGAATTTACAAACGCAATTTTATACAACGCATGGCTATGCCGTATTTGAAATCAACTATGGAGGATCAACCGGATATGGCAAAGCTTATCGCGACCGCCTTGAGAATCGATGGGGTGAACTTGACGTTGAGGATGTCATTGATGGCGTAACCTATTTAATTGAAAATAAAAGAGTTGACCCAAAGCGCATCGCTATTATGGGATCGAGTTCCGGGGGATTAACGGCACTCCTGAGCGCGGCCCGCTCCCCCCTTTTCTCCCACTGCATCGTTCTCTATCCCGTTGCAGATCCCATCAAACTCATACAGGATACGCATAAATTTGAAAAACACTATACCGACCATCTAATTGGCACTTATCCGGAAGCTAAAGAGAGGTTTGAGAAAAGAAGCCCCCTTCTTCTCGCTTCAAAAATCAAATGTCCAACACTGATCTTTCATGGAAAGAAAGATCGCGTTGTTCCTGTTGAACAATCGATTCATTTGCAAAAAGCGCTTCCTTTAGGAGAATTAGTTTTATTTGAAAATGAGGGACATAGCTTTAAAACGGCCGAAGCAAAAAAAACCGTTTTAGAAAAAACACTCGCCTTTATTCATATACCGAAATGAGTTGAGGAATTGGAGTTTTAGCTTTGATGGCGCTTCGAATTTTTATCAGGCTTTAGCCGGCTTAATTTTTTGATTCTATTGAAGATAGGTCAAAAAATTACGGGTAAAAAGTCGAAGATGCCGGCGAAGATAAAAACTAATTCTTCAATTTATTTCGGTATAAATGATTTACAAAAATTCTTTTTCCCGCCATTTGAAGAAATGACCGGGAGGTAGACATTATGGGTATAGGCAAAGGGATCCTTCAATTTTTTCAGTGGATCTGCAAATTTAACTTTGGTGACTTTGAGCGCGAAGAGTTTAAAAAATTTTTGCGCATGGGGCTTATCTTTGCTCTCATTATCGGTGTTTACTGGACGCTTCGCCCTCTTAAAGATGCAATTTTTATTCAGCTTGTCGATCGCCTCTATTTGCCCTATGCAAAAACCGTCTCCGTTTTAGCTCTTCTTCCTCTTGTCATGTTTTATACGAGGCTTTTAGAAAAGACATCGCGCGAAAAAATGCTCATTATCCTCCCTACCTTTTACGGCATATCCGTTCTATGCTTCAGTATTATTATGTTCCTCGCACAAGGAACTCCCGAACAACTCGCAGCTCGCCCCCTCTTTTTATTCATCCTCACGCGAGGTTTAGGCTTTTTATGGTATCTTTTTGTCGAGAGTTTTGGCTCTTTAATCGTCGCCCTCTTTTGGGCTTTTGCAGCTGACACAACAAATCCAACCCATGCAAGAAGGGGCTTTCCTCTCGTCGTTGCTTTGGGTCAAATTGGCGGGATTATTTTCCCTTATTCAATTGGAGGATTACCCCATCGACTCGCATTTAAAACCGATACGCTTTCTCTTCTGATTTTAGGGTTTTTAATCTTACTCATTATCCCCGTTGTGCGCTATTTTCTGCGAGCTACACCTAAAGCACTACTACAATCATTCCATGGAAAAAATGAGGCTATCGAAGAGAAAAAGCAAGAGCCCGGTTTTTTAGAAGGGCTTAAACTCATGCTCAAACACCGCTATCTTTTATGTATCTTTGGAGCAAATTTCATCTATGAACTCGTTGTCACTATATTTGACTTTAACTTTAAACTCGCTGCAGGAGCTCAATACTCGGGTGTTGCATTGAGCAATTACCTCAGTCTTTATGGTTCAGTTGTCAATATCGTGTCGCTATCCTGCTTGCTACTAGGAATTAGTAACGTAACCCGCTACCTTGGAATCGGCGTTGCCCTCGCCGCTATGCCCGTCATTGTCGGTTGCGCTCTATTTGGATTTTTAACAATTGACAGCCTCTCCTTTCTATTCTCACTCATGGTTGGAGCGAAAGCAATTAACTATGCCCTCAATGGCCCTGCTCTGAAACAACTTTATATCCCAACGACTCCCGATGTACGCTTTAAAGCACAGGCTTGGATTGAAACCTTTGGCTCGCGCGCCTCAAAAGAAGCGGGATCAGTTTTTAATATGCTTCTCGCACCCCTTCAATCGGCATTTGGTGCGGTTGTCGGACGCGCGCACTATCTTGTTCTAAGCGGTGGCGTGGGATTCCCCATGCTCACACTATGGCTCGTCATTGCAATTTTTCTTGGGCGCACCTTTAAAAAGGCTATCAATAACAAGAATGTGATTTGTTAAGTTAATATTAAGGATTTGTTTTTAATTTGTTTTGATTAAGAAAATTAAATAAATTTTCCATGTTTTTTTAAATAACTTAACTGTATACTCGCATGCATTGTTATCTCTTTTTTGATAAACGATGCAAAAACTAATCGCTGCCATTCTTTTTCTTTTTTCTTTCATGCAGCTTCCTGCTGAACAACTCGCTCCACCCTCTAGTCATCGGATTAATTTTTCAAATGTAAAAGCATCAGAGCTCATTCGTTTTATTAGTAAAATCACAAAGACCAATTTCATCTTTAAAGATAGCGATCTCAACTTTGAGGTCTCGTTTATCTCAGGCAAAGACTCAACGGAAAAAGAAATCCTACAAACCATGATTGCCCTACTTGAAAATCACCACTGTGATGTCAAGTCTAAGGGAGGATGTTTTGTTATCGAAAAAAAAGAACCTGTGAAAAACATCTTCGATGCCCATCCGGGCTCTGATAAACGCGAATCAATATCCACTACTCCCCTCTATTACGAAAAAGCAAGTCTCCCCCCCTTAAAAAAAGAGCAAGAGGAGTTTTCCGTTTATAAACTCCAGTTCCATCAAGGTGACGAAATTCTAGCTGCAATTAAACAATTGTCCGCTTCATCCCCGAAAAGCGACCCTCTATTCACTTCCTCCGTTCAATCAATGCAATGGATTAAAACGACAAATTCTTTAGTCATTTCAGGCCCCAAACAAACGATTTCTAAACTCGTTTCACTGATTAAAACACTCGATACCCCTCAAAAACAAGTCTTTATTGAGGTCTTGGTCATTGAAACCGATATCAGTAAAAGCCATGAATTTGGGCTGAATTGGTCTGTTAGCTCCAAATACAAAAACCGCCTTGGATTTGGAACAGGTGACTTTAATGGAGCTAATGGTTCGCAATTTGCAAAAACAATGCAGACAATCGGTGATGCTATTCACCCATCAGGCCTATCTCAATTCCCTATAGGACGCGGTTTTGATCTCGGTGTCATTGGAGATATTATTACGCATAACGGGATGACATTTTTATCCCTTGGCTCGCTCGTTTCAGCCCTTCAAAGTGATCACGAAACCGCAGTGATTCTCAATCAAAAACTGATCGCTCAAGACAATAAATGTACTAAAGTTTTTGTTGGGCATAACATCCCCTTTGCCGGTTCGGTCGTTGAAACGGTTGGCCCCTCCCAACAGACAACTTCGAATATCGAATACCGCAATATCGGGACATCACTCAATATCACTCCCTATATCGGCGAAAATGGAATGATCACGCTTGAAATCGATGAGGAAATTACGGAAGCAAGTGATCGCCATATGCACATGACAAAACAAATGAGCGGCATTGAAACCTCAAAAACGAATATGGTTTCACGCGTTCATGTCCCTGATGCCCACTTTGTTGTCTTAACCGGAATGGTGCGCAACAAAAAGAAACAAGAAACCTCGGGTCTTCCCTGTCTTGGGGGTATTCCCTTCATTAGCACCCTGTTTAGCAAAGATCATAAAGTTGAAGAAAAACGCAATATTATTATCTTTGTCCGTCCCTATATCATCGATACTTTCTCAGATTATGAAGCACTATCCGATAAGGAAATCAATCAAGCGAAAGAATCTAAATTTGTGGAAGAAATGATAGAAGATATTATCCTTGAGGGCGACGGGCAAGACGAACATGCTTTAAATCGCGATCCTTCTGACGAGCTTCTTTTACCAAATCAAGAAGAATTAGAACCTCTTCTCGAGCCATCTGAGGTAGATCCCTTTCTTCTAGATCGTGAATAAGCTCTTCACATCGATCCCAATCGATTCCCTTTGCAAGCATGGTCGTAAAGGGATAGCGCCGCTCATCCACCTCAACAAATTCAGCAATGGTTTGAGGAAAGCGAACATCGAAGAGCCATTCGATCCATCCTCTTCCATCTTCCGTATTTTCAACCGGAAAATTTTCATCCCAACTAATACTATTAAGCTTCATATCATCGGGAATTTTACCGAGTCGCGCTTCAGCAAATCTCTGATGCGCCTGAATGGGAACATTGTCACGAGTAATCGATTTTGCTTCTGCCATAAATAATTCTCAGAATAAAGGCACAAGCCTAACATAGTTTACGAATTTTTCTCTGTTAAAAAAAAGAATTGTTGCTATTGTGAATTACCCCATGCCTAAAGGCAGGAGCTTCCGGCTTCAACGGCACGAGCAAGTACAGAGGGTTTTCTACCCTTGACTTGGCTAACAGTGCCTCGACCGGCAGTACCGGTGATTCCCACCGCTATCATACGTTGCGCTTCGCCACATATGTTTTTTGATGCGTTTACATCTCTATCATGCGTTTCTTTACATTTCGGGCATTGCCACACCCTTATATGCAAAGAAATCGAATTATTTACATTCAAGCAATTCGAACATGCTTTAGTACTTGGAAAAAACCGATTTACTTTTAGAAAGCCTTTTCCTAATTGTTCGGCTTTGTATTTCAGCATTCCAAGGAACATTCCCCAACCGGCATCACCGATTGATTGTGCTAAACAGTGGTTTTTCATCATATTTTTTACACTCAAATCCTCAACGGCAATGACTTGGTTTTCGTCTACTAACCGTTTAGAAATTTTGTGCAAATAGTCTTTGCGTGCATTGCGTACACGCTCATGAGATTTTGCCACTAGCAAGCGTGCCTTATTTCGGGTGGCGCTTCCCTTAGTATGTCTTGAAAGTTTTTTTTGTTTACGCCGTAAATTTTTTTCTGCTTTTACAACATGTCTAGGATTATCAAACTTTGATCCGTCGCTAGTTATTGCAAGATGTGTCAATCCTACATCCACTCCAAGAATTTTTCCTTCAAAAGAAGCTTTAGGTGGCTCTATCCCATTTTCAGTCAAAATAGAGGCAAAATATTTTCCTGTCGTTGTTCTGTCTACAGTTACCGTTTTGATCTTTCCGACTATTTCACGGTGAATCACCGCTTTTACCCAGCCAATCTTGGGTAAAAACACCTTGTTGTCAGCGAATATTTTGATTCCTTGAGGATACTGAATAGATTGTCTATCGTGCTTAGATTTGAATTTAGGATATTTTGCTCTTTTCTCAAAAAAATTGATGAACGCACGAGATAGATTCAAGCTTACAGATTGCAATACTTGGCTATGAGTTTCACTTAGCCATTCGTTGGTTTTCTTTAGCTCAGGCAAACGAGCATTCAAGGCAAATTGCCCAAGACCTTTACCTGTTTCTTGGTAAACTTTTTGTATTTCGTTTAGACTGTTATTCCAAAACCACCGTGCGCATCCGAACGCTTTGGAAAGGATTTCCTCTTGTATAGCGTTAGGATAGATTCTTATTTTGGTGGCTGATAACATATTTTTAGTGTAAAAAAATATTCGCATTAAAGTAAATAGCGCCTTATATCCCCATAGCTAAAGCAAGGGGATTTACGGCGTCATTGTTTAAGCACAAAACACACTGTTGACAATATGGACTCTTATCGCATTCGGGAAATTATCCCCATTCTCATCGTACTTTTCCTTAGCTACCTCGGCTTTGCTCTTGCCCTTCCAATCTTTCCACCTATGTTTTTAAGCACGTCTAAAGAAGCGATTATATCAGCGACACTATCGCCTGAAATGCGTACGGTATTTTTGGGGCTGCTTATTTCGATGTACCCTTTGGGACAGCTTTTTGGTGGGCCTATTTTAGGAAAACTTTCTGATTGTTATGGCAGAAAGCCTATTCTCATTATCACTCTCATCGCCATTATTCCCGGTTATCTCCTATCCGCTTTTGCTATTCTTTGGAAAAATTTACCTCTACTCTACATCAGCCGATTAATTTGTGGGCTGTGCGAAGGAAACTCGGTGATTGCAGCCGCAGCAATGGCAGATATTAGCCAAACAAAACAAGAAAAAGCCCAAAAATTTGGACTCATTCTCACTGTAAGCAGTCTTGGATTTATCTTTGGACCCTTTATCGGCGGTAAATTATCTGACTCCCAAGCCATCCATTGGTTTAATTACTCCACACCCTTTCTGATGGCTGCAGGACTTGTTCTTATTGGGCTTTGCTTTGTCTTTTTTATGTTTAAAGAAACACTCCAAAAAGGAAAACGCGAAATATTCCATTTTAGAGGCACGATTCAATCGATCTTCACATCGATTCTATCCCCCCGCCTTCGCCATATTTTTCTATCCAATTTCTTCCTCTTTTTATCGATTTTTTCTTTTTTCGGCTTTTTTCCGGTGCTTCTCGTCTGGTGGTATCAATACAATGCAGCTCATATTGGTGAAGTAATTTCCTATCTATCCATTCCGATTTGTCTCTCGCCTCTTTTATTTTCATTTCTCTCAAAACATATGATGCCGCGCAATATCACTATTCTCTTTGCTACTATTTTAATGGCGAGTATCTTAAGCCTTTTCGGAGCGCAAAAACCTATTTATCTCTACTTTTTCCTCATTCCAATAGGACTTTGCATCGCCGTGAGCTGGACCTATTCATCGCTGATTATTTCAGATCACGTTAGTCCACAAAAGCAAGGTGAAGCGCTTGGAACTAATCAATCGATTACTATTTTTGCTGAAATTATTGCAGGAATGGTTGGAGGAATGATGGCAGGGGTCGAAATGTTTCTCCCTCTCATCTTAGCCGCAGCTGCAGCTCTCACCGCTGCGCTTTGGCTCTTTTTCTTTGTTCCAAACGACACACATTACGAAGCACCCTCATCGAAATAGCTTACTTATTTGCAAAAAGATAAATATATATTCTATTTATAATCAGTGATTTACAAAATTATCCAATGGTTGATTTGATTTTTCTTGGCTCAGTTTGCAAGAGAGAGTAAACTTTTCTAAAATCAAAATACGTAGAGTCGTTTTTATGGCTTATTCTTCAAATATTAAATCATTAATAGACAATACCTTATGTGGGATTGAAATTGAAAACCTCCGCACCACGAATAAAGGTTGTTTATCAGAGCAACCTCACCCTAAAGGCTTTGGATCACCTCTATTCAACCCCCATTTTACCAAAGATTTTGCGGAAGCCCAAGTCGAAACGATCACTTCACCTTTTGCTTCTCCTAAAAAGGCGCTTCAAGAGCTAGAAAATCTCATGGCCTATGCCCATCAACAGCTCAACCAAGAGCTTTTTTGGCCTATTGCTATGCCTTGTCGACTCCCCACTTATAATGACTCCTTCATCGCCGATTTTGGAGCGACAAATGAAGGTGAAAGAAAATGGCTCTACCGAAAGGGCCTCCAACAACGTTATGGCCATCAAGTACAACTGATCTGCGGGTTACACTACAATTTTTCGATTCAAGATGAGTGGCTTAAAAAAGAATATCACCAACTGAATCCGGCCATTTCTTATCGCGATTTTGTATCGAGCCGATACCTCAATTTAATGCGCAACTTTATCGAAAGAAGTTACTTGCTCGTTTATCTTTTTGGGGCATCCCCTAATATAGATGAGTCTTATAAACCCATCAAAAAAAATCATCCTTATGCCACATCATTGCGCATGAGTCCTTTTGGGTATCATAGTCCCTATCAATGCCATCTTGATATTTCCTATCAGGATATAGAACATTTCATCCATTCTTTTGAGCGTGAATTAAATACCCCTTGTCGCGCTTTTTCCCATATTGAGCAGCAAATAAATACTAATGTGCTTCAAACGGAAAATGAGCTTTATGTCCCTATCCGCGCTAAAAACCATATTGAATCTCGCCTAGGAGCTTTAAAAGCTATTAAAAACAAAGGAATTACATACGTCGAAGTGAGAACGCTCGACTTAAATCCCTTTGAGCCGGCAGGCGTTGCTTTAGATGACTTGGAATTCCTCCACCTCTTCTTAATTGACTGCTTTCTAAGAGAGAAAAAAACACTCTCCAAGCAAGCGATTAAAAATGCCCGCCGCAATCAACACCATATTGCTCTTGAAGGGAGAAAGCCGGGTGTTAAACTATCGAATCAAAAAGCCTTTAAAACTCAAGCCCTCGCTATTTTAGAGCAAGTGAAAGAAACAGCCCTACTGTTTGGTCTTGAACACCTCGTCCAAAAACAAATCGAAAAGATCAATAATCCTCACCTCACGACTTCAGCTCAAGTTCTTGCCAAAACAAATACATCCAAATCATTTCTCAATTTTGGCTTAAAATATGCACGTCAACATCACCGTTATTTTCAAAACTATCCGCAGGATGAACAGCGCAACAACCAACTTCAAAAAGAAGCCCATGACAGCCTCATTGAACAAGACATTGCCGATGCTAAAGCGCGCTATACTCTACCCGGATATGAGGGGCTTGAAAAATCGACACAAGCCGTCATTCGAGAGGCCCTTAAACAAAATATTCATGTTGAAGTTCTCGATGCTGTCGAGAATTTCATTCGCCTGACAAAGGGATCCCATCAAGAAGTGATCAAAGAAGCGACAAAAACGCGTCTTGACCATTATATTTCACCCCTCATCATGGAAAATAAAATCATTTCAAAACAGCTGCTTAATGAGGCAAATCTTTTCACTCCAAAAGGGGCCTCTTTTACATCCTTTGAAGAAGCGCTTCGTGCCTATCCTTCGTTTGAGAAGATCAAGATCGTTGTCAAGCCCAATACAACTAACTTTGGAATTGCCGTCTATTTTATCGAACCCCATTCTAGAGGAGAGTATGAAATGGCTCTTCAATCAGCCTTTCAGCATGGATCTAGAGTCATAGTTGAAGAATACTTTTCAGGTGAAGAATACCGCTTTTTAGTGATCGGAGAAGAAGTGGTTGGCATTATCAAACGCGTACCGGCAAATGTGGTGGGCAATGGCATCGACACCATTAAAAACTTAGTTGAGAAAAAAAATAAAGATCCCCGATCTTACAAAGATGCAAAAACGGCTATTTATTTATCTGAAATCGAGCTCTATTATCTCTCTCTCCAACAATTGAGTCCAAAAAGCGTGCCTAAAGAGGGGGAACAAATTTTTTTGCGGCATAACTCCAATGTCTCAACCGGAGGAGATTCAATCGATATGACAGATGAGATGCACCCCCAGTTTCGCACAATAGCCCTTCAAGCCGCTCGCGCAGGTCAAGCACAAATCTGCGGTGTCGATATCATGATTGTCAATAATCAAAAACCCCCTTCGCCTACAAACTACCGCATTATTGAGATCAACCATAACCCTGCACTTCTCGTGCATGAATTTCCAATACGAGGTCAGCCGCGCAATACGGCCAAGCCCCTGCTAAAACTGCTCGGTTTTTAATAGACTTAACCCAAGCCCTGCCCGTTGTTTATGGGCATCGATGGCCAAACATAAAAGCTCTTCAATTAGCCTTTCATAGCTCAGACCGCTTACCTCCCACATTTGAGGATAGAGACTGATCGAGGTAAATCCGGGAAGCGTGTTGAGCTCATTAATATAAATCTGTTGATCTAACGATACAAACATATCAACTCGAGCCATTCCACGGCATTCGAGCGTGCGATACGCTCTCATCGCCAATTGCTGAATTTCTTTTATCAATTGAGGAGAATAAGGAACGGGAACTTCAAAAATAGCCCCATTAGGATCTAAATACTTGGCTTCATAGTCATAAAAGGTATGGGTTGGAGTAAGCCTTGCGGGAAGCGAAGCAATAACATTATCATTGCCCAGAACCGCGCACTCAATTTCATCGCCCTCAATATATTTCTCAACTAAAATTTTCACATCGTATTGAAAAGCATCTAAAACGGCACCGGGAAGCTCTTCTTCTCGATCAACACGGGTGATGCCAATTGATGAGCCCATATTAGCCGGTTTGATAAAACAGGGGAAACCGATCTTTTTGGCTATCTCCTCTTGATCAAGGCAATCATTTTTGTAGTAGACAAGATAGGGAACGCAAGCGATTTTTGCATGTTCAAGCAGTCTTTTCATCATATCTTTATCCATACACAATGCCGTGGATAACACATCCGATCCGACAAACGGAATATCTGCTATTCTCAATAAGCCCTGCACTGTACCATCTTCCCCAAAAGGTCCATGCAAAATAGGAAAAGCGATATCTAATTTTTTGAGTTGCGAGAGCAGGATCTCAGTGATTGGTCTCTTTTGCTCTAAATATTCTATGTCATCAATAAGAAACCACTCCCCGCTGCGATCTATATAAAAAAGGAAAATATCATAGTGACTGCGGTTGATGACTTGAGTGACAGAGCGTGCCGATCGAATTGAAATCTCGTGTTCAGGGCTCTTACCGCCAAAAAGAAGACCGATTTTAAGCTTAGATGACATGCGTATATCTCATTTGTGAACAGAAGGGATTTTTTAATAATTATTGAGACTCCGGCCACATTGTGGTACTATTAAGTGAAGCAGTCAATAAAAAAAAGGAATGACTATGAGTGAAACGGTGCGTGTGGAATACGAAGCAAGATTACTTGATGGACAATTAATCGATCAAAATAATTCTTTTGAATTTACTTTGGGAGAAGAAGCAGTCATTCCGGGTTTTGAGCGGGTTGTGAGTGAAATGAAGGTGGGTGAAACGCGCACGGTACAAGTCAATTGTGAAGAAGCTTATGGCAACCGAGATAATGATTTGGTACAAATCATTGCTCGCGATCGAATCCCCGTCCACTTAAATCTTCAAAAAGGCATGCACTTGCAAATCGGTGAGGAAAATGATCCGGTGATCGTCACGATTGTCGATGTCAATGATAGTGAAGTTGTAATCGATGCCAATCATCCTCTTGCCGGCCAAAGTCTTCAATTTAAAATTACTAAACTATCCAGCATATAATATGTTAGTCCTAGGAATTGAAACAACATGTGATGAAACGGCTGTTTCTATTGTAGAAGATGGTCAAAAGATTCTTTCTAATGTCATCTCCTCTCAAGCCGATTTTCACCGCACCTATAGAGGGGTTTTTCCCGAATACGCCAGCCGCAACCATGTCGATTTGATGATTCCAACGATCGAGCAAGCCTTAAAAGAAGCAAACGTCTTGCCCTCATCCATCGATTTGATCGCCGTCGCTAACCGTCCGGGGCTGATGGGGCCCCTCCTTATCGGGCTCAATACGGCAAAGGCACTCTCTTTTGCCTGGTCTATTCCCTATGTCACGGTCAATCACCTCGAAGCTCATCTATATGCCTCAATGATGCTATTAAAGGAGACGATCCTTTTCCCTGCCTTAGGCGTTGTGATTTCAGGAGGGCATACTTTCATGCTTCGCATTGATTCATTCCGCAACTATCAGCTCATTAGCTCAACTGTAGATGATGCGATTGGAGAGAGTTTTGATAAGGTAGCTTCTCTTCTCGATCTCCCCTATCCCGGAGGCCCTGAAATTGAAAAGCTCGCTAAAGAAGGAGATCCGACAAAATATCCCTTTAAAGCGGGAATTGTCAAAAAAGACCCCCTCAGCTTTTCATTTAGCGGCCTCAAAACACAAGTTCTTTACGCGATCAAAGGGATGAATGGCAATAAGAAAGGCGAGAGTCAAATCGATCCCAATGAAAAAAAACATATCGCAGCGAGTTTCCAAATAACTGCCCTTTCTGATATTGTGAAGAAAGCGCTCAAAGCAGCGACTTTGAGTGGCGCCTCCCAAATTTTTTTAGGAGGGGGTGTCAGTAACAGCTCGAAATTAAAAGAATTGTTTACTCTTCATGCCCCTCCTACCCTTTCTATCCACTTCCCCCCTAAAAATTTATCCATTGATAATGGGGCGATGATCGCCGGGCTCGGATATCATATTTTCACTAAAAACTTCCAATCTGATAGCTATGCAGCAGTCGCATCCCCTAGCGGAAGCGTTTTATTTGATTAACGGTTGATTTATATCGTTTTTTTTGAGATGATTTCGTCTATTATTTCTAATCTAGAAAAAGATAATTATTTTTTTTGAGTGGAGCTCATATGGCTAAAAAAGGCGCTAGAGAAATTATTAAGTTAAAAAGTACAGAAAGTGCTGAGTGCTACTGGACAACAAAAAACAAAAAAACAACAACTGAAAGACTTGAGCTTAAGAAGTTTGACAAGTCATTAAGAAAACGCGTTGTTTTTAAAGAAGCTAAGTAGCGATAAGTCATTCCTACTTTAGGAATGACTTCGCTCTTTTATCAGTTCATTGCAAGGGACTTTTGAAATGTTTGAATTTCATTTTGCGCGAAAATATCTCGTCCCAAAAAAAAATCGCCTTTCGGCATCTTTAATCGCTTGTTTATCATGCCTTGTCATTTCCCTTGTCATCTGGCTTTTACTTCTCTTCCTCTCCGTGACGGAAGGACTTGAGAAAAATTGGCTTAAAAAACTCACAACGATCAATGCCCCCGTTCGCATTGTGCCAACCAATGAGTATTACAATTCGTACTACTATTTGAGCGATAGCATCAGTAGTGAGTCAAATTATTCCTTGAAGACGATTTATGAAAAGCTCCAAGCAAGCCAAACCGACCCTTACAATCCGGAATTCGATGAAGAAATCCCTTCCTATTGGCCTGAATCTTTAAAAAACTCCCATCATCAAATGGTTGATCTGATTAAAACGACGTATCAATCAATTAATGAACTTCCCTTTAAAGGGATCCGCGCTTCAGATTATCAAGTCACGGCTGCAATGCTTAAACTCAATCTCATTCGCCCTTCCTTTCAAGGGTATGATGAGAGTTATATCTCTCAAGCAACTTACCTGAGCACATTGGATCAAGACCAACCTCAGCTCAGTTCTTTATTACTACCTCCAACTGAATCTGATATTAACCACCTACTCTTTCTAGTGAAGTGGAAAGGGAGCCAAGATAACTCTATCTTCCAAAGAATTTTCTCTCATCTCGATCTCCAAGAAACGCGACCCGCAAGCCGACGCTTTAGCCTCCCCCATCACGCCCTGCCCCCTTCTCATGTTTTTGACGTATGGGTTCATACAAAGCAAACGGATGCAATCCGCCATGTCATCCTCCCCGAGGAAATGTCTGAAGAAAGGCCCGGATATTTCGCCGCCAGCCTCTATCGAAATGATGACCATTTAGTTCTCGAAATCGATGGCAAAAAACACCCCCTTCCCTCCCGCACTCCTCTCGTTATGGATGTATCGACCCGTTTTCAATCTACTCTTTTAAAGACCACTTTCTTATCCGCCCATGATTTATCTGAAATCTTTGTTGAAGCAACGGCTTTCCTTCAAAATACATCGATCAATGCAACCTTATCTCTAGCTGACCTTGAAATCACCAAAGCTGATATCAAACATGCCTTTGATACCCCTCCTTTTATCGAACCGATTTGGCCCTATCAAGTTCAAGATAAAGTCCACATTCCAAAAAAAGCTTGGATGGATGCAACAGGCGTGCTTGTCCCCAAAAACTTCAAAAATTCAGGGGTTAGCATCGGCGATAAAGGATCGCTATCCTATGCTGCTTTCACCGGAACGACTTCACAAGAAATGAATGCCCCCATTTTTGTCGCCGGTTTCTATGACCCGGGCGTGATGGGAATTGGAGCGCGTTATATTTTAGCACAAAGATCTACCGTAGAAGCCATTGCCGCATCTAACACCTCTCATTCTCTTGACCCCATGATGTCAAATGGCATTAACATTTGGTTCCCGGATCTTAAAAAGACACCCCAAATTGTGACGGCTCTTCAGAACATGCTCGATAGCTACAAAATCGCCCCCTATTTTAATATTATCCCCTATTATGAATTTGAATTTGCAAAAGATCTCATTCAGCAACTTCAAAGCGATCGCTACATCTTTACCTTAGTCGGTATCATTATTTTAGCCGTTGCCGGTTGCAATATCATTTCAGCCCTACTTCTCCTCGTTAATGATAAGAAAAAGGAAATTGGAATTTTGAAAGCCATGGGGACTTCAAATCGCAGTATTATTTTTATTTTTTCACTCTGCGGGCTAACCCTCGGTATTTTAAGCTTTATCATTGGAGCCGGCGCTGCTGCTTTGACGCTTCAAAATATCGACTCCCTTGTCCACTTCCTTAGCTTCTTGCAAGGACAAAACGCTTTTAATCCCGAAATTTATGGACAGAACCTCCCTAATACATTGAGCATGCGCGCCTTTATCATTATGGCAGTTGCCACTCCAATCGTCTCTCTCCTTGCCGGCTTTTTACCGGCCTTAAAGGCCTCTCGAATCAGCCCGACCCATATTTTGAGGAGCGAGTCATGAACTCTTTGGTTATTGAGCTCAAAAAAGTTTCTAAATGTTTCTACCGCCCGGAAAAACAACTCCTCATTGAGAACATTGACCTCAGTGTTTTTGAGGGGGAAACCATCGCCATTATCGGAGAATCCGGAGTGGGTAAAAGTACCCTAATGCATATCATGGGACTTCTTGAACCCCCTTCAAGTGGTGATATCTACTTTAAAGAAAAATCGATAAGTGAGTTAAATCCAAATCAGCTCAGACAACACTTTATTGGCTTTGTTTTTCAGGGGTTTTATCTTCTCGAAGAAGAGAGCGTCCTCGACAATGTCTTGCTCCCCGCAAAAATTGCACGACAACCTACTCATCGCACGAGCCCTTCTTATGAAAGAGCATTGGACTTAATTGCCGATGTCAATCTCCTCGATCGCATCCATTACCCGACAAAACTCCTATCGGGAGGAGAAAAGCAGCGCGTTGCCATTGCGCGAGCGCTTTGCAACGACCCTTCTCTGATTTTAGCCGATGAACCTACAGGGAACCTCGATTCCCTTCACAAACAAATGATTCAAAATATCCTCATCTCATGCTGTAAAAAATACAATAAATCTCTGATTGTCGTGACACATGACTTGAGTTTTGCTAATCTATGTGACCGACGCTATCATCTAATCAACAAACAAATACGAGTTGTTTGATAGAATACACCGACACAAGGAGCGAGTATGAATCTATTGATTATCGGAACAGGTTATGTTGGCTTGGTCACCGGAACCTGTTTTGCTGAAATGGGCCACCACGTGACTTGTCTTGATATCGATGACGCCAAAATCGAGCTGCTAAAGCAGGGCAAAACGCCTATTTACGAGCCGGGACTTGAAGAGCTTGTCACTAAAAATCAAAATGCCCATCGCCTCTCTTTTACCACTTCATATGAAGAGGGACTCAAAAATATCGACGTTTGCTTTATTGCCGTTCCTACAGGATCTAACCCGGATGGGGGCTGTGATCTATCTCATGTGAAAAGCGCAGCTCAAAGCATTGGAAAGTTGATGTCCGGCCCCTTGGTTATCGCCAATAAATCGACATCCCCTCTTCATACAACAGATCTCATTCGCTCTATTATTCAAGAAGAACTACAACATCGTCAGCTATCCTACCCCTTTGATGTCGTTTCAAATCCCGAGTTTTTAAAGGAAGGGTGCGCCATCCAAGACAGTATGAAACCCGATCGGATCATTATTGGTAGTGACTCTCAATATGCTACCGATATAATGAAAGAGCTTTATTCAGCTTTTTCATTGAATCACAATCGCATTCTTATCATGTCATGCGTCTCAGCTGAACTGACAAAATATGCGGCTAATGTAATGCTCGCTTCACGCATTTCACTCATGAATGAGCTTTCGCGCGTTTGTGACCAAGCCAATGCCAATATCCACGATGTGCGCATTGGAATCGGATCGGATAAACGGATAGGTTACCATTTTTTATATGCAGGCGTTGGCTATGGCGGATCTTGCTTCCCCAAAGACATTAAAGCACTCAAAAAAATTGCAGAAGAAATGGATATTGAAACGCCCATGCTCGATGCCATTGAGCTCGTCAATGACCAGCAAAAAAGGCGCCTCTCACAAAAAATCTCCAATCACTTCGGCGATTTATCCGATTGTCAAATTGCCATCTGGGGCCTTTCATTCAAACCCGATACGGATGATATTCGCCACGCACCGGCGCTTCAATTGATCGATGATCTGCTTCAAAAAAATGCGACGATCAAGGTGTATGATCCTATCTCAATGGATCATGTAAAAAAACATTTCCCTCCTTCAGAAAAAATTATTTATGCCAAATCGGAGTATGATGCGGCAGATAATGCCGATGCGATTGCCCTTGTCACTGAATGGAAACAATTTCGCTTTGTCGATTTGAAAAAAATTGCGAGCAATATGCGCTCTAAAGTCTTTTTTGATGGCCGCAATCAATATAAGCCTCACCAATTAGGTCAGCTCGGATTCACTTATTATGGAATAGGAGTACCCAAATTCTCATGATAGACCAAAATGAGCCGAAAAACCGGGTATTTGATCGCGACACTTCCATTCATTTGACTAAAACGATCCATGCCTATGTTGAAGAGAGACTTCAATCCATTGAAGAGGCCCTAGATCGCCTTCTTCAATCCCACCACCCCCTCCATCAATCGCTGATTGAAGCTGCGCGCTACAGCGTCTTATCAAAAGCAAAACGGTTAAGACCACTTATTGTGCTTGCGATTGCAGAGTGTTATCATATTCCTTTTGAACATGTCATTGACCCTGCCTGCTCTATTGAGATCCTCCACACTTATACACTCATTCACGATGACCTTCCTTGCATGGACAATGAGTTAATGCGTCGAGGTAAACCCGCCCTCCATCATATTTACCCTGAAGGGCATTCCGTTTTGACGGGTGATTTTTTACTCACACTCGCTTTCGATATTTTAGCGCATGCCCCCCATCTTAGCGATTCTGATAAAATCCTACTCATTCAGTCTCTCACGCGCAAAACCGGAGGTGACGGAGTGATTGCGGGACAAGTGATCGATCTCAATCAGCACATTGAGCATACCCATGACTCTCTTATTTATATGTATAAGCGAAAAACAGCGGATTTATTCACGGCTGCATTTGAATTTGGAGCCATCATTGCCCATGTTTCTCAAAGAGATCAAAAATTACTTAAAGAATTTGGAGAACAATTTGGGCTGATTTTTCAGTTTATCGATGACCTAGAAGATTATGAGAGCGATTCAGATAAGATCACAGCGCCCCATCTCTTTGGTATTCAAAAAACAATAGACATCATCTCAACTTCTCTTAAACAACTGGATGAAAAATCCAAAGAGATCTCGATTGAAATCCCCCTCCTCCATTTTCTCATCTCTCAAATTGAGCAAAAACTCAACGCACTGACTTCACCTGAAAGACAGCAATGGGCTGAGAAAAACCCTTCAATGTAATCGCGCTTAGCTCTTCATAGACAATGTTTTCTTTGACGTGAAACGACTCTAAAGTCTCTTTAGAGATGAGAATCTGCATTGAATCGGCTGCCGAACAAAGCCTTGCCGCTAAATTGACATTAGCTCCCAGCACCGTATAATTCATCCGATTTTCCGCACCCATATTTCCGGCAACGACATTTCCCGTATGAATCCCAATTCCAATATCAAAAACGACCGATTCCCCTTGCCTATGCTCATCATTGTATTTTTGCACCCGGGAGAGCATTTCAATAGCACATTCAACCGCTCTATAGGCGCTCTCTTCTGACGATAGAGGCGCACCAAATAATGCCATCACCTCATCACCAACGTATTTATCAATCACACCTTCATATTCATCGACAACTTCAGATAGGATTGTCATATAATGGTTTAATAACTTGATCAAAGTCGATGGGGCAATATTTTGTGTTAATTCCGTAAAATGGCGAATATCGGCAAAAAGAACCGTCACAATCTTTTCTTCACCGCCCAATTCAATGTTACCCCCAAGAATTTTTTCTGCAATTTGAGGAGAAACCACTTTATTTAGTACCCCCATGACGCGCTCTTTTTCTTTTAATCCCTTAATCATCTCAGAAAACGAAGCATATAAATCAGAAATTTCATCCTTGGACTCACCCTCTTGCTGTGGCAAATTAACCTTGTCAAGAGCTCCTTCTTTCACACGACGACTCGATTCTGCAAGAATGACAATTGGTTTTGTCATCCGTTTAGCTAATATATTGATCATCAAAAAAACGATAACAAAGGTCACAAGACCTATCACAGTCATTTGAATTGACAAGCGGCGATTAAAGCTCTGTGCAGAATTTGTTGCAATATTGAGAAGCGAAAAGACCTTTTCCTTATCATTAAAGAGGACAACTTCAACTGCTTCATTTTCCATTGGATGGATCGAAATATAATAGTATTGTCTCCCCTTGGTATCGGTAAAAGTTCCCATGGGGGCAGATTGAATTTGCTCTACGGGATAAGTTCCCTTAACATAAGGAAACTCATCACCCTGAACATCATACGCTTTGACAACATCATTATTCACAATCAATAAGGCATTATCCTCCGTCGCCATGGCAAGCCCTTGTAAAATGGTGCGCACATCAATGCCAAGCGTCAAATAGCTTTTCTCGATACCGCTGATTGTCGATGCTTCAAATTCCTCAGTTTGCCCTAAGAAAATCCGATCCTGCATTCCGGTATAAATTTGTGGGCTCAACTGGGTGACCGGTTCATTATAAAAAACGGACGGGGTAATGACGGCCCTTCCGATATTTTGATCTTTATGGAAATGACATAGACCAATTGGAGCCCCCTTTGCTAAAGGATTATAGTCATAGATTCCCGTTGCATTGTAGGCAAGCATTTGCCAAATCATATTAATTTCATCATAGCGATCTTCGATCTGTTTTTGAATATGATCTAAATCCGGCTCAATCGGAGTGGCATCGGACAGACTTTGAAATTTACGCTCAAACCAATCCTTCTTATCTCTTGTGATTGATTGCAAAATATCGGAATTCTGATTCAAAAAGTATTTAGCTTTTGCCATAGACTCATAAATAATTCCCATCGATTCGGCTAAAGCATTGAGCTGATCAAAGTTCAATTTTCTCTCTGTTAACTGCTTTTGATTGACTACAGCTTGATATTGTTTCATGTTATCTTGCAATGCCTTGAGATCTAAATTGGCTATGACTTCGGGATCGAAGAGCAAATAGAAATCGAGCTGAGGACTTGATAAAATCATCTGCGAGATGATTTTGGGGTTGTGATTGTATGTCAACTCATTGAATGGAAATGGGATCGAGATAAAAGGCCCCTCTAATTTAACCCCCACATTTTGAGAATCGACAACACTGATCTTGATCTCATCAATCAACGGAACCATCAATGTCCGAAAAGGAGGAGGTTCATCTAAAATAATGAGAGATAATAGTTTATCTCGATGCAAATTCTGAATTAAGTCGAGCCATTTATTATTGATCAAAAGAGTTGCTGAAGAGAGCCACGTATTCGTTTCTAAATTCAAATCGGAAGGTTTAAAGGCATCTTTCCAATACCCCAGATCCTTGATCCGATTTAATAAGGCCCCCACTTGAGCCTTGGACTCACTGATCTGAGTCCGCGTATATGATTCGACCGCCCGTCTCTTTTGTTCATTCTGCTCATTGATCTTCGCTTCGATTTGCGCTTCACTCTCATGAACCATCCTGAGCGTTAACAACTCTTCGACGACCTGAGTTGCCAAAAAAGAAAATAGGAAAATTCCTCCCACAAGGAGGAAGATTTTGGTCCGAATCTTCATTAATCACTCGATACAAACAGAATTTTTGCCTCATCTTTTTCCTATAGTGCAACCCAAAACAAATGAAAAGAAATATTTGCAAATTGAATTTTCCTTTGTTAAGGAGAAGTTATACCGTCTTTTACCTGTCAGGAGATGCTAATGAATATTTTAACAGGGCGCTCGATCTCTATTTTAGCCGCGAAGCGCTTTAGCAATTGGCATCTTGACAACGCGCACGGCTGCAAATGCTGAGGCAGCGACTGCTGAGATCATGCTCAACGATCCTGTCAATGCAAGCATCTGCCAAGTGAATGTAAATGTTGCCGTAAACGATCTGGTGCTTCCCGGTCCGGGTGGCATGGTGATTCCATCCCCAAGACAATAGGAGAAAAAGAGATAGACAAGGGATATTCCAATGACCGCCCCTCCTAACCCTAAGAGCCCCCCCTCCAGAATAACGAGCCGGATAACGCTCCACTTGGATTCACCATTGGCTCTTAAATTACCGACCTCTTGTCGGCGCTCTAAAATTGAAGTGGAAATCGAATTAAAAATTCCCAGCAAGACAATGGATAAAATAATTCCCTGAACAATACTGTATTGCGCATTGAGCCAGTCAACCGAATTTTTATAATAAACTTTATCGAGTTCATCAAAATATGTCGCCTCGAGCTGTGGAAACTGATTTTTGAGAGCCTCAACAAGATGCTTCCATTTTGACTCATCGGCAAGACCGACTGATATGCTCTCAATACCATCTGTCCTTAATAACTTTTGTGCTTTGTTGAGCTGAATGCGAAAGATACGCCCATCAAAATCAACAATACCCGTATGGAAAATCCCCGTTACAATAAAAGCGTCTTTTGAATATCCATCTTTAACATTTTGCGTATAAAGAGTGATTTTGTCCCCCGGCTTAGCTCCCAATGCTTCAGCGAGACCTTTGCCAAGTAAAATCCCATTTTCTTGTGTGGTCAGCGATTCTCCCGACTCAATATTTAAGCTATCAAAAAACCGATCCTCACTTTGAGCTACAATTCCCTGCCCCATTCCATTGATCGTCTTTTTTCCATTTTTTAATAGCGCTGAAAAACTGACCCGAGGAAAAATGTGATCAACCGCCTCTTGTTTTTGTAAAAAACTCTCGACTTCTTGAGGGGATTTGATCCAATACAGCCAAGGCTCTGCATAAACTTTATCCCGATAATTTTGAGTATTGATTTGCCCATGCCCATAATGGGAGTGGATTGTCGATTCTTTGTAGTCGCTTAAAACGCCTTCGATAAATCCTTGGAAGGCAAATAATGCACCCGCCCCGAGTGCAATCGTCATCAGGATGGCAAAAGTTCTTCTTAAATTACGAAATAGATTGCGAAACGCTATGATAAGACTCATTTGTCACCTATTAGTTTTCCATCGAGAATTACAAAGTTTTGCGAAGCATACGATTTGACCATTTCATCATGTGTCGCTAAAATGACCGTAATCCCCTTTTCCTTCACCAATTGAGCGAAGATTTCCATAATTTCCCGACCTGTCTTTTGATCTAAATTCGCAGTTGGCTCATCCCCGACAATCACCTCAGGCTCTTTTGCAAGGGCTCTTGCAATGGCTACCCGCTGCCGTTGCCCTCCACTGAGTTGATTGGGACGTTTTTTTCGATGATCCCATAGCCCAACCGCCGTGAGCGTCTCCCTCACCCTCTTTTCAATCACCAACTTATTAAGACCTTGAGTTTTAAGGAAATACGCAACATTTTCCTCTACACTTAATACGGGGATAAGATGGAATTGCTGAAAAATAAATCCGATGTGATAGCGGCGAATCTTATTTCTTTCTTTAGATGAGAGCTTAGAAAATTCTTTTTGATTAAAAGTAACTTCCCCCTTCTGCAGAGGCTCTATTAAACCCATGATACTCAATAGAGTAGACTTTCCGGATCCGGAAGGACCGCACAGCGTAATCAGCTCACCTCTTTTGATCTTTAAAGAGATGTTTTTCAAAGCCGGAACGAGGCATTTACCCAATCGATAAGAAAAGGAAAGCGCATCGACTTCAAATAAATACTTTACATCTTTATTCATAACGATTGCCACTATAATTAAATGACAACATTATAAATAAAACTAAACTATAATTCAATTATTAAAACTTTTGTTATTATATTATTATTTTCAAGAAACAACTCTTGAATCACTAGCGTTATAAACCACCTATGTATAAAAAAGAATGATTTGAAGAAATGGTTATTTTGTTCCATACTCTATTTCTTCAACTCATTTCAGTATAATATGCATATAGAGCGCTTTTTTTATTTCATAGCTAAACGGCTTTTTGACATTTTCTTCAGCCTTATCGTGATCATCGTTGGCTCTCCTCTTTTTTTTCTCATCGCCATAGGCATTAAACTGACCTCGCCGGGCCCTATTTTATATAAAAGCATGCGGGTAAAAAAAGATTTTGAGGTTTTTAGATGTCTGAAATTTAGAACGATGTATACCGATGCCGATGAAAAACTCGCGTTGATTTTAGAACACTCTCCTGAAAAACGGGCTGAATGGGAGAATTTCTATAAACTCAAAGATGATCCGCGCATCACTTTTATAGGAGCATTCTTGAGAAAAACATCTCTGGATGAAATTCCACAGTTTTTGAATGTCTTAAAAGGGGATATGAGCATTGTAGGCCCAAGGCCCATGGCCGTTTCCCTACCGAATATGAGCGTTATTGAAGAGATAAAACGCTATCTTGGGAATGACGCTGACAAAATTCTGTCCATTAAGCCGGGGATTACGGGACTATGGCAAACATCGGGGCGCAATCATTTGACATTGAGTCAACGCGCAAAACTCGATATGGAATATATAGAAAAAAGAAGCTTTTTGCTCGACTTATGGTTGATTATAAAAACAATCCCCCTCATGATCCACCCTAAAGGAGCCTATTAGCGTGACAAAGCAATTTTGGTGGGTTAGCGCTTATTCCGGAATCGCCCAACTTATCCTACCTCTTTTTTTCCCCGCCTATTCCGTTCTCCCGCTTGTTTTTTTTATGTGTTGGTCAATTAAAACCTTTGCATTACCCCGTTGTCTTTGGATTGCTTTTCTCTCCGGACTCATGATCGACCTTTTTTCTTCTCACTTATGGATTGGATCGCATGCTCTTCTTTTTGTGCTTACAACTATTGTAATTAAACAGATTCAATCCTATTTTCACGATGACCATATGGCTTCGTTTGCCTTTTTATCTTTTTTATTTTCCCTCTGCTTTACTTTGATGAGCTACGCCTTTTATTTTATCTTAGGCCAAAAAACCTCTCCTCTTTTTTCCTCTTTATTTTCTGAGCTCTTATTATCGCCTTTTATAGATGCCTCTTTTGCAATGATGAGCATGATCTTCTTTTCTCAATTTCACCGTATTTTTCAACCTTTGACATTACCCTATAAAACCCATTCGAGGAGAAAAAACTATCGATGAAGGATATTTACCCCGACCAACTCAGAGACTTCGCCGTTGAGCTCGCCCTGGATGCCGGAAAAATTCTAAGAGAGGGATTTGGAACAACATTTGCCATCGAAGCCAAAGATGGTAAACACGACATTGTGACGGAATATGACTACAAATCCGAACGGTTTTTACTCGATGCAATTGCAAAAAAACATCCCGAGCACCTCTGTGTTTCAGAAGAGAGTGGAGGCGATATTTTAGGAAAAGATAAGGTGCTATGGGTCATTGATCCTCTTGACGGAACAGTCAATTTTTCTCGAAACATCCCCTTTTTCTCAGTGAGTATCGCCGCGATTTTTAATCAAACCCCGCTCTGTGGCGTTGTCTATAACCCGGAAATTGATGAACTTTTCTACGCTTCCCGAGAAGGTGGTGCCTTTTTTGGGGACCATCAAATAAGCGTTAGCCCTGCCGACAACATAAAAAAAGCCATGTTTGCTACCGGTTTCCCTTATAACGTGGAGGAAAACCCCTTTCATTGCTATGAACACCTAACACACATCTTAAGCCTAGGTGTTCCAATTCGCCGCATGGGATCGGCTGCCCTTGATATTTGCTATGTTGCAAATGGACGCTATGACGGATTTTGGGAAGTGATTTTAAATCCTTGGGATTACGCAGCCGGAGCACTTATTTTAGAAGAAGCCGGAGGAAAAACCACAGAAATTGACGGCACCCCCCTTACCTATACAAAACGCTGCTCGATTGCAGCCAGCAACGGCTCCCTCCACACAAGCCTCCTCGATCACTTAGCCGTCATCCATTAACTCGAATTTGGGTGCCGCTTGTTTTAAATATTTGGCTTTCATAGAATAGTCTCAGCTTCGTGCAAGATCGGACTTGTTGCGTAAAAGCGCTGGAACCCCCTACCTTTAGCCTATTGGTTAATTGGACTGTTAGTTTATGCATATTCTAGATGGAAAGGCTTTTGCAGCTCAGCTTAGGGCCGAAATGAAAAATGAGCTAAATCAAATCGGTGGGAGATCTCCCGGTTTGGCCTTTATATTGATTGGCTCTCATCCCGCATCGCATAGTTATGTCTCTATGAAAGAAAAGGCATGCCACGAAGTAGGTATTACCTCAAAAACGCTTCAGCTTGATCAAAATATTTCAGAAAAAGATCTAATTGAACAGATTAAAGCGCTCAATATGGATCCGTCGATTGACGGCATTTTAATTCAACAACCTTTTCCTCAGCACCTCGAAGCGCTTAAAATCGTCGCTTGTATCGATCCTCAAAAGGATGTCGATGGTTTTCACCCCTTGAATCTTGGTAAGCTGATGATTGGTGATCCTTCAGGATTTGTTCCTTGCACACCGCTTGGCATTTTAAAACTCCTCGAGCATTATCGCATTGATGCCGAATCAAAACACGTTGTTATTGCCGGCAGAAGCAATATTGTAGGGAAGCCTTTAGCCTCACTTTTGATACAAAAGAAAAAGGGGTGTAATGCAACCGTGACTGTTGTTCATAGTCAAACCCAAAATATACAACAAATCTGCTCAAGTGCAGATATTCTCATCGCAGCCATCGGAGCCCCACACCTCATCAAACCCGATTATGTGAAAGAAGGGGCCGTTGTAGTCGATGTTGGGATCAATCGCATCCACATGAATCATCAATCAAAAATTGTTGGCGATGTTGACTTCGATAGCGTTTCTCAAAAAACTTCCTATATCACCCCTGTTCCGGGTGGCATTGGCCCAATGACGATTGCGATGTTACTTCACAACACAATCAAAAGTTTTAAAATGCGCCTTTTATCATGAGATGCTCGATCTTTCTTATAGGCCTCTTAACACTCCTCGCAACAGCCTGCTCAAAAAAAGAGTCCACCTCTCTACACCATTTCCGAGGGGAAGCAATGACGATGCCCTACCACATCCAAATTGCACACTCCCTCTCGCATAAGGATAGCGTAATCATTGAGCAACTCATTGCCGATATTTTTAACCACGTGAACACCACTTTTAATCATTGGAATCCGGATTCAGAACTCTCACGCATCAATCAGCTGAAATCATATGAAGCCCTATTGATCTCTAAAGACATCAAAAATCTATGCTCTCTATCGAATGAACTTCATTTTTTGAGCAAAGGGCTATTTGACCCTACACTGCGCCCTTTGATTCAATCACTTAAGAATCAAACCCCATTCCCTGTGACGACTATAGGATGGAGACATATTGAGTTGCGAGGAAGTATCCTGACAAAATCTCAAGACCACGTTGAGCTCGATTTCGATGCCATTTCAAAAGGCTATGCGATTGATCTCATTGCCGATCGCTTTGTCCAAGCGGGCTACCCCAATATTTATGTTGAATGGGGCGGGGAAATCAAAGCACTTGGCACCAAATGCGACGGCTCTCCTTGGAGGATTTCTATTCGCAACCCCCTCTCTCCCTATCTAGAAGATGCGATAGCAACGATTTGTTTGTCTAATAGCGCCATTGCAACAAGTGGCGATTATCTACAACATTGGAATATCAATGGAGAAGAAGTCACACACATCATTAATGGCAATACGCTGAAACCAAAACAAATCACCCCCTCTTCAATTGCATCTGTTGCAGTTAAAGCCGCCACCTGTGCTTTAGCTGATGGCCTAGCAACGATTGCAATGCTCTATGACGAACCCGAAGAGCTCAATGCTTGGATCAAATACATCAAATCAATTGATCCCGATATTGAATTTTGGGTGATGTGGCACTCAATAGAAAAAAAGCCTCATAGCCTTTGCAAAAAATCTTCAGACAGCACATGATCGCATTTAAATACTAATATAGATATAATAACTACCACATGAAATTCAAAAAAAAATCATTCAAGTCCCTTTATAGGGAAATTTTAAAGATCATCCAAGATAAGAACTACTCTCCTCTTTCCTTTGATCAGCTCTCTAAACGCTTAAAACTCTCAAAAAAAGATCATCCCTTCGCGCATGAAGCCCTTGATCAACTCATTGCCGAGCAGCATATTGTCTTCAAAAAAGGACTATTTCACCTCAGCGAATCTAACTCTCCTGCTCAGCTCGTTGAAGGGAAAGTCTCTGTTCATCCGAGAGGCTTTGCTTTTGTTTCAGTTGAAGGAGAAGAGAGAGACATCTTTATTCCAAAGCCTTTCACACATGGAGCTGTCGACAAAGATATTGTTGAAGTCGCTGTTGATCCTAAAGTGAGTTCTAAAGGGCCTGAAGGAAAAATCACACGTATTCTTGAAAGGGCAAGGGCCAATTTAATGTGCGTGATTGAAGACAAATTTGATGATCATAGTTACTATGCCTTTTCCCCCACCCTCGGAATCGAAAAGGAAATCATTGTTTCCGTTAAAAAACCTCAAACGCTTAAACGAGGCGATCGCATTGTTGTTAAAGTCAAACATTGGGGCGATGAAAAATCCCCAACACGCGGTGAGTTAAAAAAAGTGATGGGATCCATTACAACGCCATCTATAGATGTTGAATGCGCAACAATAGACTTTCAACTCCCCGACACGTTTCCTAAAGCAGTCATAAAAGAGGCAAAAGCAAAGGGAATAACACCTCAATTTACCCCGGATCAACAACGCAAAGATTTAACGGATTGGGTCAGCTTCACTATCGATCCCGCAACGGCAAAGGATTTTGACGATGCCCTTTCAATTGAAAAAGATTCCAAAGGGAATTACCGATTAGCTGTCCATATTGCCGATGTCTCGCATTACGTCACGCCCGGATCAAACCTCGATGATGAAGCCTATCATAGAGGTAATTCGACCTATTTCCCGGGAACGTGCCTTCCTATGCTTCCCGAAGAGATCTCCAATGAGTTATGCAGCCTAAAAGAAAACGTTATCCGATTCACTGTCTCAGTCATTATGGATGTTCAACCGGATGGCTCCTTAAAAAGTTATGAAATCATTCGATCTGCCATCAAAAGCCGTAAACGCTTTACTTATGAAGAAGCGAAAGAAGTTTTGGACGGCAAAATTAAACATCCTCTTCTTCCCGAATTAAATCTCCTTCTTGAACTTTGTCTAAAGTTCAAGGGACTAAGACGTCTTCGCGGAAGTGTCGATTTAAGCATGCCTGAAATCAGGCTCGACATCAATGCTGCCGGAAAGCCGACCGGTTTTCACCGAGTGGAATACGATATTACCCACCAAATGGTTGAAGAGTGCATGCTCAAGGCAAATGAACTCGTTGCCACTCATTTGAAGATGCGCAAAGTCCCTTCAATTTTCCGGATTCATGAAGCCCCTTCTCTAGAGCAATTTAAAGACTTCCATCACCTTGCCCAGATTCTCGGCTTTAAACTCCCCTCTGAACCGACGCCTTTTGATCTGCAAAAACTGTTTGATGAGGCAAAGGACTCTCCTCTAGTTTACCAACTCTCAACAGCCTATATCCGCAGCATGAAACTCGCGATTTATAGCCCGGAAAACGTCGGTCATTATGGACTTGCTCTTGAAAATTACACCCATTTTACAAGCCCGATCCGCCGCTATAGCGATCTAGTGATTCATAGACTGCTTTTTGAGCCTGATTATAAACCCAACCTACAATCCATTGCTAATCATTGCAGTGAAACGGAAAGGGTCTCTTTTAGAGCGGAAATGCAGGTGCTGCAACTAAAAAAACTACGTCTTCTCAAAGAGATGCACAAGAAAAACCCTAAAGCCAAATACAACGCCATTGTCACCAAAGTCAAACCTAACGGGATTGCCTTTGAACTTGAAAACCTGCTTACAGACGGCTTTATCCATATCTCTAATCTCTCTAATGATTATCTCATCTATGACCAATCGCTCCATCGCCTTGTCGGCTCTCACTCAAAACAGCAATTCTACACGAGTAAGAAAATCCAACTGGAAATCGCCTCTATTGACCTCATTCTTCTCGAAATCATTTGGGAAGTCTGCAAAGAAAAATAGATTGCGCAGTAATTGTTTTCATTTCATAATGTGGTAAAAACTCTTTTCGGCTATGAAAAAATATTTTATCACCGGTCTTGTTATTTTGCTTCCTTTGGCAGTCACTGTTGCCATCGTTGCCTTCACTGTTAATTTCCTCACTCAACCTTTTGTTGGCTTTGTCTCTCGCTTTTTAAAAGAGTTTGAAATCATTAATCATGGTTTTTTATTTCTTTCTCCTGACCAACTCATCACCTATGGCGCTCAGGCCCTTATTTTGATTGGGCTATTTATCGTCACTGTTTTCTTGGGAATGATTGCCCGATGGTTCTTCTTTAAATCACTGATCTCCGTTTCTGATCAGATTCTGCATCGCATTCCCCTTGTCAATAAGGTTTATAAAACTTCACAAGAGATTATACGCACTCTATTTGCCACAGATAAAAACTCATTTAAACAAGTCGTTATGGTTCCCTTTCCTCAAAAAGGGACTTATGTCATTGGGTTAATTTCACGAGAATCCCCTAAAGAATGCACTACGGCAGCCGGCGAAAAATTAGTTTCCGTATTAATTCCAACAACTCCAAATCCCACAACCGGCTATCTGCTCATGTATCGAGAATCAGATATTATTCACCTTACAATGAGGCCGGAAGAAGCGATCAAATACATTGTCTCATGCGGTGTCATTATTCCTGATGAGCATTTGCCGGAGACAAAAGCGACAAGTTGAGCTTTTATGAAAAAATATATCCTCACGGGACTCATTATCTTTTTGCCCGCAGTTATCACCCTTTGGATTATCCATTTTTTCTTTAATTTATTAACGATCCCGTTTGTCGGATTAATTCAAGAAATTCTCGATGGCTATGGCATTGTTTCGGTTCTCCATCCTTGGATTGTCTTCGGATGCCGCATCCTCGTATTATTCCTTATTTTCGGTTTGATTTTAGTGCTTGGATTTGTTGCACAACGCCTCTTCTTCCGATGGTTTGTGAATTTAATGCACAAAGTCTTCTTGAAAATCCCGATTGTAAAAACACTTTATAAAATTCTTGTTGAACTCACTAAATCACTTTTTTCTCCGGGAACCAAACCGTTTAAAAAAACGGTTATGATGGATTTTCCGTACAAAGACGCAAGAGCACTTGGTTTCATTACAAATGATGTTCCCCAGTCAATTGACAAGGGGGGCCAAAACATCCAAACAGAGGACCTTAAGGCCGTCTTTTTACCGACAGCTCCACACCCCATATCGGGCTTTTTGCTCATTACGGATAATAAGAACCTAAAAGAAGTTGACATCTCTGTAGAAGACGTGTTTAAAATACTCGTCTCATGCGGTGCCTATCACCCCCATGAGAACAAACCCCCTCAATCAGACACCAATGCAAATCCTTCCTAAAGTTGTTTTTTTTCAAGTCAAAACCCCTCAAGAAAAAGTTGAATGTATCTGTAGAGAGGCGGAATCTCATTTCAATAAACACCATAAACTCTTTTTTTATGTTGATTCCGATGAGGCTCTCAAATATATCGACAAACTACTTTGGACAACACCTCAAATGAGTTTTTTACCCCATATTGCTAGTGATGAGGTTTGCGATGACTTGGTCATCCTTACAAAATCAGAGAAAACTATTCTTCAAGCACGCACTCTTTTCAATCTGACCCAAAATCCTATTCAGACCAAAAATTCATCGACAATTTATGAACTCGAAGATATGACAAGCCCTCAAAAAAAGGAGCTTGCTAAAATAAAATTTGATTTTTACAAATCCAACCACTTCCACATCATTTCTCAATAATTTTTTTAATGATAAATCGAGATCATTGGTTTTTATAGGTTTTGCTTGAAAGTTTAGAATAAAGATCCTATACTGTTGCCAAATTGCAAATGGGAGTACTAAATAAGCTATGGTTAGAATTAGCAAGCAATCTGAAAGAAGAAGCACCAGTCCTAAAAAGACAAAGTACCCTTCTTCTAAAACTGGTTCTAAAAAAGACAATCTTTCTTTAGGTTATAAAGAGCATCACAATGTATCTCCATATAGTGAAACAACTTTTATCCCAAAGATTAAGTAAAAAAAGCTAAGGTAAAAATAATGTCTAGACATAAGAGTTATGGTAAGTCGAGCAAAGCCGGAGTTAAACGCAATGTGCTCAAACGATTTGAAAGAATCGATATTCTCAGAAGCCTTGGGAAGTGGAAAGATGGTGTGAACAAAAAAGTCACAAATCTTCCTAAAACACCTGTCGCTTAAATGCTAAATAGATTGCTTTAATGCATTCTACCATCGACTTTAAACACATTATTGGCCCGGTTTAAACATCGGGCCTTTTTTAATTTATGATTATTGATATAGAAAATTCACAAACTGATCTTACTCTTGATCTCTCTAAAGTAAGAAAACTCATCGCCCATCTCCTCTCTTTTTTAGATTTTAAAGGAGATGAAATCTCTTTCCGTTTTGTTTCTGAAGAAGAAATTTCAAAGATACACGAAGACCATTTTAATGACCCCTCACCTACCGATTGCATTACATTTCCGATCGATACGGATGAAGATGAGGGCTATCGCCATATTGGAGAGTGCATTATATCACCTCGAGCCGCTATCGAGTTTGCTCAAAAAACACAAAGCGATCCCTATCGGGAGCTCACCCTATATATTGTTCACACCCTTCTTCATCTTAAGGGATACGATGATATCGAAGAAGCGGATGAACATGAGATGCGCAATCAAGAAGAAAGAGTTCTCGCCCACCTGGATAGTGAAGGGCTAACACTAAATACTTAATGATTTACGGCAAAAACATGAAAGTTCATCAACCCACTTTGGTATAATTTCGAAAGAAGTCTATTCAGAGAATGTCATTAAATATGCTAACATAAAGAAAAAGCCTAAAACACGGGCGTAAAAAATACAAACAACTCATTATTATGTGGATAGATAACTTTCTTCTTCCCGCAATTTTTCTCGTAGCCTCCTCAACCCTTTATGCGATTCGTTTATCTCTAGAAAACATGGGGCTTTTAGCCTGCCGCAGGGAATTAGCTACCCATCCTAAATATTACTCCCTATATCAGTTCATCTTGAAGCTTGATAAAGAATCCCCCTGGAAATCCCTTTTTGACTTTTTGAGATTAACGACACAAATCACACGCCTTTTCTACACCGTTACGTGCACTATCTTTTTTCTTAAACAAGCCAGCGGGACCTTTGGGTATTATATCACTTCAGAGAAACTGGAAGTGACTCTTTTATGGGTTATTGTCTTCTTCTTTGTCATCTTATTTTTCCTATTGATTCTCGATTTTTTATTCTCCTTAATTAGCCGTTCTAATCCTGTCTTTGGACTCCGCTTTTTCAATTGGTTCGGCAGTATTTTTATTCTTTTTTTCTCCCCTATTACCTATCTCGTGACTAAAATTGGCGTTTTGCTCAAGAAAAGAGGTAGTCTACAGGAAGAAATGAACTCCCTTAAAATCAAAGATAAACTCCTTGAGCTGGTTCAAGAGACTGAAATCAAACACCTCCTATCGCCTATTGATCGAAAACTTTTAATTTCCGTAGCCTCATTTCAAGAGCGAATCGTTAGAGAGGTAATGATTCCGAGAATTGATATGTTTAGCGTTTCAGCAAACCGCACTGTTTATGAATGTATGCAGGAGTTCATCCAACAAGGATACAGCCGCATTCCGGTTTTTGAAGATGACATCGACCATATTATGGGGATTTTGCTCTACAAGGACCTCCTCACTTTTTATGCCAATTCAGGTGGGGATATCAATTTATCTAAAAAAACAACCATCAAAGAATTTGTAAAACCCGCGATTTTCACCCCTGAAACAAAAAAAATCTCTCATCTTTTACAAGAATTTAAAACTAAACAATTTCACTTAGCTATTGTTGTGGATGAATATGGGGGAACTGAGGGAATCATTACGATCGAGGACATTTTAGAAGAACTCGTTGGGGAAATTGAAGATGAATATGATAGCGGTGATGAAAAAGCATATGTCATCCAACCCGACGGAGGTTGGATTGTGGATGGCAAAATGACAATCATTGACATCGAACAAAATCTAAAAATCTCTATTCCCTCAACAGGTGAATATGAAACGATTGGTGGATATATTTTCCACCGTTCCGGATCAATCCCCAAAAAGGGTTGGCGCCTACATCACGATGATTTCTATATTGAAGTCGTTAAATCGGATGAAAAATCTATTGATAAGGTGCGCATTATCCCTACTCTTAATGAAAAAACCGCTTCGAATGAAGAACTTCTATAACTATGAAGCCATTTCGGTATATAGTACTTCCACTTGAAACTTACCCAAAAAGCTAGAATTAAAAAATTTAATAGATTAAATTACTAGACATGAGAACACTACGACTATTAACCGCTCAAGAAAGATCGGAACTTGAAGAACAGCTCAAGAAAGCCTCCAGTGCCGGAGACTGGAAGCGTCTCTTTGTTATCCTCAATTATGATGAGGGCTTATCAATAATGGAGCTCGCTAAATTGACTCGACTAAGCCCATGGACTGTAGAGGAATATTTGAAAAAATATAGTTCCCACAACAAGACAAATAATGATCCACGTGGTGGTAGTTCTTCAAAGCTAAATGAAGATGAAGCCAAAGGGCTCGAAGACCATCTTTCGAGTGTAACTTATCTGAAAGTAAAGGATATAGCTACTTTTGTGAAGAAGACATTTGGGAAAACTTACTCACGAACAGGTATGACAGCATGGTTAAAGGCACATGGATTCACTTTTAAAAAACCTGAAAAGGTTCCGGGTAAGGTTAATCCGGATAAGCAAGCTCAATTCATTGAAGAGTATGAGAAGTTAAAAAGATCGTTAAAACCCGAAGATGAGATCTACTTTCTTGATGCCACTCATCCAGAATATCAGTCTCAAGCAGTCTGTGGTTGGATAAAAAAAGGTGAATGCAAAACCTTGCAAACAACTGGGAAGCAAAAGCGACTGCATTTAGTAGGAGCATTGAGCTTGAATGAAATGAAGGTAGTAACGCGAGAATATGAAACGATCGATACTGAAGCGATGATCGAATTTTTTACAGACCTAGAGAAGAACAAGGATGTTGGAGAAATTCATGTGATTTTGGACAACGCGGCGGTACATAAGAGTCGCAAGGTGATAGAGCATCTGAAAAAGAGCCGAATACGATTGCATTATCTGCCCCCATACTCGCCGAATTTAAATCCTATAGAGCGATTATGGAAATTTTTTAGAGAAAGAACGCTTTATAATCGATATTTTGAGAGTTGTGCAGATTTTTTTGGAGCAGTCAGGGAATTCTTTATGGAGAAAGTGCACAAGCTGCGAACGGAACTTAGAAATAGAATAAATGACAATTTTCAAACAATTGTACTAAATCCAATTAAACTAGCTTAAATTGACGTTGGGTAAGTTTCAAGTGGAAGTACTATATA
>JAIPIG010000001.1 GCA_021734805.1 Simkaniaceae bacterium | reverse complement strand
CTCTCGGACGCTCGACCTATGGTCGAACTGGGAGATTATTAAAACCGGGAAGGGGTAAAAAACCCCTTCCCGGTTTTAATAACTCCCTAGAGAACAAATATCTCGAGGCCTTCGAGTCCAAAAAGTTACAAAGTCGAGTTAAATTTTTTTATTTGAAAATAAAATCATATAGGTGAGATGAGTTGGAAATCGACTCTATAAAGATTTTAACATGAATGATAAGGTCAATCCCATTGCGTCTTCTTCATTGACTGCAAATAAATTGCAAGCACAGATGAAAGAAGCGCTTAAAACGGATAAAGCGCTGATCGCAGCGCAGGTCGCTTCCGAGCAAGAGTTTACCGAATGGGTGGACAACTTTGCTTTCACGCCAACCCTCATGATGCGGCGCTTTAGAGAACTCGATGAAAAACTCCATAAAAAAGAAGTTAAAAAGGAAAAGTCTGAAGAAAAAGAAGAAGCCACTCTTGAAGCCGTAGAGAAAATCGACGAAGTTTCTCGCAACTACTCCAGTAAAAACCCTGAGCTCGATGAAAGAGTTTTACTCGCCCTTAAAGAAAGTCTTCGTGGAGATGAAGATGTCGACACCATGATGGAAAAGTTATTAAAATCTTATCCCGATCATTACTTGGCCGATGATGCCCTTGATTTTTTATTGACGACAACAGCCCCCAATACTGCGATGGGACGAAAACTCAATGAAACAAAAGAGCGGCTCAATGAACTCTACTCAAGGGAAATCAAAGCCGGGCGCAATATCAGCACTGAATCAAGAGAATTTTCCCAACACGGACTGGGCTCCCCTACAGCTTTGCGCGATCTATACCGCAATATTACAGGCAATCCCCGCTCTCCTGCAGATTTATTCGAAGAGTTAAATCAGAAGTTTAAATTTGATGATTTGACAAAAGCCGTGAAGTTTATTATGCACTCACTCGGATCCGATTTTAGATCAAAAGGCCCTTCCATTCCACAACCCGAATTACAACGCCTTTTCTCAGAATCCCGATCAATGCAAGCAATTTTAGGCGTATACAAATTTTTTCATTCACGTATTCCTCTGATGGCAGGGCAATTCCAAAAATTCGAACTCGATCTTCCCCCTCGACTCACCTATGAATTACTCGCTAAGCAATTTGTTAAAATGATCAGTGACCGCTACCCTTCAGCCGATAAAATTTTAAAAATTGGCGTGATGCTTGGAATTGCAGATGAAGAACTCGCTCAAATCATTATTTTTACACAGTATAGAGATGCTATTCGGGGGGTTTCTCCCCGGTTATTTAAATCAGAGAAACACCGCCAAGAAATGCTCCTCGCCCTTTTAGATACGCTGAGCGAACTTGAGGATCTTCTTGATGAGGAAGAGGAGGAAGACGAATAAAATGACTATGACTAGATTCACAGAGATTCTCTATGAGCTAAGTGAAGAGCTCGATACTCCCCTTCATCCGGATGAAAATAACTTGTGTCGGATTGAAATCAATGAATCTCTTTTTGTACAGCTCGAACTCTCCTCTGATGAACATCACTTAATGATTATTTGTGTTGTCTCGGAATTGCTCCCCGGGAAATACCGCGAAAAAACCCTGCTATCTCTTCTACAAGCAAATGATGCGGTCAATAAACAAGTTGGCATTTTTAGTTTTTTGCCCAAAATGAACTTAATTATGCTTCACGAGAAAATTCCCCTCATGACAATCCAAACAATTGAACTCGTTGAACTATTAGTGCAATTTTCAGGAAGAGCTATGCTATGGAGAAAAGCTTTTCAAGATGGCCTTTCCCATCCTTCCGGAGCTCTAATTGAAGACAGGGGCTCTTCTTCTCTTGGCAATCAACCACAACCGGGTTTAAAACCATAAATGACGTCAAATTCTCATCAACATGGCATTAATTTACCACTATCTGCCTTACGCTCTAAAAACAGTTGTGGGATCGGAGATTTTTATGATCTGATCCCAATCATCGACTGGTGCGCTGAGATTGGCTTAAATGTCATTCAGCTGCTTCCGCTGAATGATACGGGATATGATCCAAGCCCTTATAACGCCCTCTCTTCACTCGCGCTCCATCCCATTTACCTCTCTCTAAGAAAGCTCAAGTATTTTAAGGCGCGCAAAGACTTCGAAAAGAAACTCGATATTTTTAAATCCTATAATCGCACCCGTCGCGTCAAATATGATGACGTATTGCGTATCAAAATGGATTTTTTACACTTTTATTTTCATCATAATCGAAAGCACTACCTCAAAGACGAATCATTTCAAACATTCCGCGCTGAATTTCCCTGGATCATTGAATATGCCCTTTTTAAAATTCTCAAAGAAAAGCAAAATCTAGCTTTTTGGGAAAAATGGCCGGATGAAATAAAGACACCTTCATCTGAAACAATGCAACAGCTCACACAAGAATATGCCGACGAAATCGATTTTTTCTTCTTTCTCCAATATTCTTGCTTCAATCAGCTCATAGCCGTAAAGCGCCATGCTCATGAGCGCAATATCCAATTGATGGGCGATATTCCCATTCTGATCAGCCCTCAAAGTGCCGATGTTTGGACGCATCACTCCCACTTCAATCTCAACCTAGCTGCCGGTGCCCCACCTGACACCTTTAATAAAGAAGGTCAATACTGGGGATTCCCATTATTTAATTGGGAGGCAATGGAACAGGATCATTTTCGTTGGTGGCAAAGACGTCTTCAGTTTGCAGAGCATTTTTACGACATTTTTCGAATTGATCATGTGATTGGATTTTATCGAATCTGGGCTATTCCCCTTGGAGAATTGGCTTCAAAAGGCCAATATATTCCCGCTAAAGAGAGGGATTTCCTCAAACAGGGAGAAAAAATTCTCAAAAAACTTCTTAGCTTTACTCATATGATTCCCATTGGAGAAGACCTAGGTATTTATCCGGCAAGCATGGGAAGAAGCCTTAAATCATTAAATATTAATCGAACCATTGTGATGCGATGGGAAAAATACCGGACTACAAAAAAATTTATTCCCTTCGAAAAATATACAAAACATAGCCTGTGCACGATTTCAACACATGACTCTGAAACCTTTACACAGTGGTATCTTGCAGGGGGAAAAGAAGTGAGTGCATTTCTTAAAGTTTGTCAACTGCCTTGCCGTCAACACCTCACTCAAAAACAGCGCTTAGAACTTCTAAAGATTGCCCATCACACCAATTCACACTACCATGTCAACCTCTTACAAGAATATTTAGCGCTTTATCCCGACCTCGTATGGGAATGCCCCGATGATGCACGGATTAATCGCCCCGGTTTCATTTTGCCAACAAATTGGACCTTTCGTTTCCGAGCCTCCGTTGAAAAGATAACGACTCATGCTCTACTAAAAGCGAGTATGAAAAAAATCATTTCTTGAACTATGCTATGAAATATACCGAAATGAGCGCTTTTTTATGGTTTTCTTTCGATCTCTGTTCTTTTTTTTCATTTGTATTCTAATCAGTCCACTGAGTGGTACTGATGCAAAAATGCAAACTCTTTTCTCAAGCCTTGATCAAAATTCAATCAGTGATTCTTTTGCTTTTTATAAACTCTATCCCAATAGCCGGCCGGGTGAAATCGCTCTTAAGCGCGCTTTTGATTTAATCAACAAACACCGCATCATTCCTATTCCCATCAATGAAAAACTCGCCGTCCCTGATTTTTACATCCAAGGCCTTATTTCACTTGTGAATAAAATGCCTTTTGATCAAACCCCTATTTTGACAACCGAACAAATACAACTAATTAAAACACTTAGCGATCACTTATCTAATCGGAAACTCAAAGGGAGCAAAGTGAGCTCCATTGAAGAGATCCAAAAGCTGCCCAATGAGCAAATTGATCTGGCGCGCGCTCTTTTACTTTATCAATTTACAGATAGCCCTACAAAAATCCATGACATCGAACAATATGAAGCTAATCTAGACTTAATGGCCCTGCAAATCTTAGCTCGATTGCCAAGAGGAGCATCGCATCTTGAAAAAATCAAGGCGATTAATCAGTTTATTTTTCATGAGATGCGCTTTCGATTCCCCCCTCAATCCCTATCGACAAAACAAATCGATACCTATACAATCCTCCCCTCTGTCCTCGATAATCGACTGGGGGTCTGTTTGGGTGTTTCTATCCTGTATTTAACTCTCGCTCAGAGGATGAACCTTCCTTTAGAAATTATCACTCCCCCCGGCCACATCTATTTAAGTTACTTAGATGTCGATGGAAATCGGATAAATATCGAAACGACTTCACGCGGCATCCATATCCCGGAAGAGCACTATTACGGAATGAACACCCTTCGCCTTCAAAAACGGACGATTAAAGAAACCATTGGCCTTAGTTTTTTTAACCAAGCCTCAGTGGCTTGGGATCAAAAAAAATATGAGGAAGCAGTCAAACTTTATACGGCTGCAGCGCCTTATATGGGAGAAGATTCCCAACTTCATCTCTTTTTAGGGATCAATTTACTCAATACCGACTGCATTTCAGAGGCAAAAGAACATTTAAAAAAAGCACATCAAATCCCTATGGATGAGGTCTTATTTCAAGACACGCTTTCTGAAGATTTTTTAGCAGGGCGTGTTGATAAAGAGGGATTTAACGCGATATTTAAGCAAATTGACGAGAGTCGGCAATCGATTTTTGAAAAACAAAAACTTATCCAAACACAAATGAAACGCTTTCCTAAATTTAGAGAGGGATGGCTTGCTCTTGCCGTCACATGGCTTCAATTATCACGCATGAAAGAAGCTTTGGATGCACTCAATCAATATCACGCTTTAGACCCCAATAATCCAACCGTCGAATACTACTTAGCGATTATTCATCTCCAGCGATTTAATTATGCCAAAGCTTTTGAACACTTAAAGCAAACATATAAAATTATAGGACAGCTCAAACCACAGAATAAAATTCTGCATCCCCTCAATTTTGAACTACACCTAATGAATTTCAAAATTTAGCTTTTATAAACTAAAGAAAAGGACCCTTCGATGAAAAAAAAAATTCCTCTAGCCCTTATTTTTCTAACTTGCTTAAATATTTCAGTTTTTTGTGCCGGTAATAGCCCAACTCAGTCAAATATGGCAACCACAGGGACTGATTTAAACCAATTCATTCCGCCTGTCGTCCAAAAAAAATATGGCTTAGATCTGCTATCCCCTTCGCAGCGCTCTCAGCTGGCTAAATGGCTACAAGAACAGAATGTCAAACCTCCCCAAACAACACTTAGCACATTGAGTTTAAATATTTCTAATGGCCAATATATTCAGCTTGACGACGGCTCTGTTTGGGAAGTTGATCCCAAAGATATGAATCTTTCGCAAGGATGGCTCTCTCCGGTTCAAATTCGAGTGACAACGACACAAGACCCCAACTATCCTTACCAACTATTCAATACGGCAACAAATAGTTCCGTGAGTGCAAAACGAGTGACAATGACACAAGCGCTTAATCAATAGGGACAGCATTGCTCACAAAGTCGAGGCTATGACGGGAAGAAATCTTTAAATTGATCCCTCAAAGAAGAAGGAACGATTTCTTCCACCCCTTTCTTGTCATACATAAGAAAATAAAGACATGCGAACATGATTCCCAGCGCCGGACTAAAAATAGCCAGAGCTAAAGCAATCAGACAAATAATGGCTCTTTTAATCGAAAGCCAAGAGTATTTCATACTCGCAACTAAGGGGCGTATCATAAAAAGCGTCATTAGGTTGATCGCGAATTTGATAATAAAACTAAGCATTGCATAAATTCCCCATACAATATCTGCAATGAGGAGAAGAAAAAAGAAAAACCTGGCAGTAATCGATGAAAACAAGCGCCCTTTGGGTTTGTCTTTTGCAAATCCCTTGATTTGATCTTTGAGGTACTGAGTCGAATTTTCTTCGGAAATCTCTGTCTGATTTTTGACTGAAGCTTTCGTGCCTTCTTCTCGAAAATCATCGATATTATAAATTGCCATAATCTCTTTTTCAGCTCGTCTTTTTACGAATCTTATTCATGCCATTGAGTGCCGCAATGCGGTATCCTTCGGCATAGGTTGGATAATTAAATACCTGATCGATGAAATAATCAATCTTTGCTTTAAAACTCATGGCAACTTGACCGATATGAATGACCTCAGTTGCACCACAACCAATGATTTGAATACCAAGAATCTCTAGAGTATCAGCATGAAATAATATTTTAAAGAGTCCTTCATCCGTTCCCACAATTTGACTCTTTGCAATCTCATAATAATATGCGCGCCCCACCTCATATCGATAGCCTAATTTTTGCAATTCTTCTTCGGTATAGCCACAAGAAGAAATTTCAGGAATGGTATAAATTCCAATAGGAAAATTATCGGGAAAGGGGTGTGATTTCACTCCAAGTACATTTCTTGCAGCAAGACGCCCTTGTTCCATACTCGTCGATGCAAGGCAAGGACCACCGATCACATCACCTGCTGCATAAATATGAGGGACAACCGTTTGAAAGAGCGAATTAACGGGAATATGACCCGATTCCGACAGACTAATTCCGGCTCGATCAATACGGAGCTCTTCTACATTCGCTTGCCTACCAAGGGCATATAATAACACATCTGCTTGAATCTCACTCTTATCTTTAAAGACGACCTTAACCCCATCTTCGACTTTTTCAATTTTTTCTAATTCTTTTCCCCCGATAAATTCGAGACCAAGTGTCATCAAAGATTTTTGTAGATGAGCGCTAATTTCACTATCTAAATGTGGAAGGATTGAATGTTTTTTATCGACTAATTTGACCTTTGTATGTAGAGCCGAAAAAAAACTGGCATATTCTGCCCCAATAATTCCCCCTCCTAATACGATCATTGTTTTAGGAACCGTTTCGATATCAAGAAGCCGTGTTGAATCTAAAATTCTTTCATTATCAAAAGGGACATGCGTGGGATTACGGGGGACGGAACCGCTGGCGATCAAAATATTTTCCGCTACAATGGAATAATTGACCTTGCCCTCTTCATCTTTAACCAGAACCTCATAACTATTTTCAAAAGATGCCCGTCCATGAATGATCGAAATTTCATTCTTTTCAAATTGACGTTGAAGAATCATTCTTTGTTGTGTCAAGACGTTGAGTAGACAATAATTGAGGTCATTAATTGAAACGGATCGAACATCCATTCCCTGAGCATAATAACTTTTTTTATAAAAATCGGTAAGGTTGAGAATGGCTTCTCGAAGCGATTTTGAAGGAATTGTTCCGGAATTAAGGCTCTCTCCACCTAAATATTTTCCTTTTTCTATAAGAATCACTGATTTTCCGAGTTTGGCAGCTTGAATGGCCGCCTTTTGTCCGGCAGGTCCTGAGCCAATAATTAAGAAATCGGTATATAACTCTTCCACGATATAACACAAACCTTTCACTAACAATAAGTTGAAAAATAAAAAAAGACTTTAAATTTCAACAATAGCAAATGACCTAACTTTGTAAAAGTTTAATTTTAATTTGTCGCCTTAACTTTGTCTTTTCTCTTCCTCTTGTCCAATAATAAATAAGATGATATTCTTATTCCCCAAAGGGCTTAAGAGGAGAATTTTATATGTCAAAGAAATGCCAGCTTACCGGAAAGGTGCCCCGCAAAGGAAGAAGCTACACGACTCGTGGTATTGCTAAAAAACAAAAAGGAATCGGCCTTAATATTACCGGTTCTTGCAAGCGCCGTTTTCAACCTAACTTAGTTAAAAAAAGATTTTGGTTTTCTGAAGAGAACCGTTTTGTAACGTTGCGCTTATCTGCCTGTGCAATGAGAACCGTTGATAAAATTGGTCTTGCCAATGCCGTCAAAAAAATGCGCGCAGCAGGACAAAAAATCTAAGTTTTTTTTTATTTCTTTGTTAATAAGCTCGATTGCCGCGATCGCCTTTTTAATAGTACAGGGCATCCGCATCGAGCTTCCTTTTTTGTCCAATCCGATCATTTTTTATTCAAATCACCATTGCGATAATCATAAATTGCTCTTTATCCAATTGATTGATCGCGCCCAAGACTCCATTGACTTGTCGATCTTTGCTTTAACCGATCGCGATGTGATCCACCATCTCAACCGTAAAGCAAAAGAGGGACTAACGATAACAGTCTACTATGATGATCACAACTCCCCTAACCTAGAGAGCAAGCTCAATCAGCGCATTCAATCCATCAAAAAATCCCATTGTCACCTGATGCATCAAAAAATTCTTATCATTGATGAAACCATAGCCCTGTTTGGATCGACAAACATTACCCTCTCCTCCCTGCTATATCATCAGAATATCCTAGTATCGATTTACCATCCCCAACTTGCCAAGTGGCTCAAAGCCAACATGAACATCAATGGACAAGATGGACATTTCCACAGTGGATCGACGCACATTCATCTATACACAATGCCCGATACCACACATAAAGCGATCAACCATCTATTGCAGTGCATTGAAAAGGCTCAGATAAAAATCCATGGAGCTCTCTTTGCCCTCTCTCATCAAAAAATCATCCATGCGCTGCAAAATGCCTACCAAAAAGATATTGATGTCTCCTTTATCCTCGATCGAGGCCAAGGGAATCGCCACTGCAGCGGCTTTCCCATTCATTTATCGAAAAGCTACGAATTGATGCATCAAAAAGCTTGTTACATTGATCATGATATTGCAATATTGGGCTCAGTTAACTGGACCCATTCGGGCTTTAAAAAAAATCGCGATCTCCTCGTTATTTTTGAAAACCTCTCTCCACAGCAAATGAAGCAATTCAAAATAAAAACACATCCTCAATTATGAACTCACCTTACGCAAAAATGAAGGATTATAGAGCGGCTGCGGCTTTGCCATATCAATCCTCCCTCGTCGGACATAGCACTTTGGCTATGCCCTCCTCATTCGGATCGCTTCGTTTTGATCTGGCTTTGCCTCGATCGCTCTCTGAATCCTCATTTTTGCGTAAGGTGAGTTATGAAGAAATGTGGGACGCTTCCGGTATATTTTCTTGTTTAACTGAGCCCATTTAGCTATATACCGAAATAAATTGAAGAGTAGGTTAGATTTGATGAGTTGGTCACATTTTTTTTCTCTTGCCCTTTCCCTTTTTCTTTTAATGGATCCCATTGGAAATATCCCTTTTTATATTTCTATTTTAAAGCATGTCGAGGCGAAACAACAAAAACGCATTATTGCTAGGGAACTCATCATTGCTCTCTTCACCATCCTCTTTTTTGCTTTTTTGGGTGATGTTATTTTAACAGTTCTCCATATCTCAACACCTACCTTAAGCATTGCAGGAGGGACAATCCTCTTTTTAATTGCACTTAAAATGATTTTTCCTTCGAATGATTCGCCTTTTCACACATCAGAAATCACTAAAGAACCTTTTATCGTACCTCTTGCGATCCCCTTAGTTGCAGGCCCTTCCATCCTAGCTACGGTCATGATCTATGCCAAGCAGGAAATCCATTCCTTATATTTAGCGGGAGCCATTATCGTTGCTTGGCTTATTTCCTTCTCCATTCTCATCTTTTCCAATCAAATCCAAAAAACACTTAAACAGAAAGGCTTAGAAGCATGTGAGCGCCTTATGGGACTTGTTCTGATTCTTTTGTCAACTGAAATGTTTATGGAGGGGATTAAAGCCTTTATCCGCTCAATTTATACCGTCCATCAATGAAGTCGATCTGGTTTTTAAACAGGGTGATTGTTATAATTAACTTCATTTGAAGGAGAAACAATGATCAATCGGAATGATCCATGCTGGTGTGGAAGCAATAAGAAATGGAAAAAATGTCATTATCCCCAAGTTGCCCCACGAACTAAGGAATCTCTGAAACAAGAATATAAAAAAAAATACGGTATTCTTATCAAATCTCCCCAAGAAATTGAAGGCATTCGCGCATCGTGCACACTTTCTGCATATATTTTAGATGCATTGTGCAAAGCGGCAAAAGAAGGCGTGACAACGCTTGAACTTGATCATTTGGCAAATGAACTCCTCAAAAAGCACCATGCGATCTCTCCCTGCTTGAATTATGGATATCCCCCTTACCCTAAGTCGATTTGTACTTCGATCAACGAAGTCGTCTGTCATGGTATCCCTGAAAATCGCAAACTAAAAAATGGCGATATTATGAATATTGATATCTCAACTGTTCTCAATGGCTTTTATGGGGATACGAGCCGTATGGTCTGTATTGGGGATATCGATGAGGAAAAAAAACGGGTCGTCGATACCGCTTATGACTGTTTAATGGAATCCATTGCCATTTTAAAACCGGGCCTTATGATCTGTGAAATTGGCAATGTCATTGAATCCGTTGCCCGCAGAAATCACTGCAGTGTAGTCTATCAGTTTGTAGGACATGGATGTGGCCTTCAATTTCATGAAGAACCTCAGGTTTATCACAACTACAATAATCTACAAATTCCCCTTCAAGCGGGAATGACCTTCACAATTGAACCGATGATCAATGCCGGTATTGCTGATGCGATTATTGATCCCACTGATGGTTGGACAGCTCGCACTGCCGATGGAAAACCTAGCGCGCAATGGGAACACTTAGTCTTGATCACTGATGATGGGCATGAGATTCTAACGATGCCGCCTCAATAGGCCCTAAACTCGACTTTGCAACTTTTTAGGCCCGCCCGTCTCGTCTGTTTGCGCATCATGCGCTTGACCGTAGGTCGCGCTAAAAGTTCAAATAGATGTTGTCTGAAGCGTTTTTTTCCATATTCTCTTCCACAAGATGAACCATTTCACTTGATTCAAGGTCTACCTTTTTTTCTTCATAGACCTTAAGAGTCTGACTCTTAGCCATCTCTTCCTTGTATTGCTCATAGAGAAGCTTGTCCTGATAATGTTGAACTCTCGATTCATTCAATGCTTGCCGTAGCTCTTTAATTTCTTCTAAAAGCGGCCGAGTTTCATTCTTTGATTCGAGATAGGCTATTTGTTGCAATTGAGAACTGACATCCTCAATCAATCGTTGATTTTGATGAAAGAGTTTTTGATTTTCAGAATGGGAAACCGATAAGAGCTGTTTCATTGATTGTGAAGATTCATAGTACTGCTCTTCTTTTTCTTGGAACGAACATTGCCTATCTTCAATATCTTCTCTCTCTCTTTCGATTTGGTGCTGCAAAGTATTGAATCTCATTTTCCAAAGATCTTCTTCTTGCCTAGCATGCTTTAAATTCTCTACCTGCTCCAACAGATGGTTTTCAACTTCATCACTAACCCACGCCATAATCAAGAAATTGATCGCAGTCCCCATAAGGGCAAATAAAGAGATCACCACTTTATCTTTAAATAATGTTTCCTGAAAAACAGCGGCTAATAAAATCAATCCCACACAACTTATAAAAGCAGCAACTTGGCGAAAACGAAATGATAGAAAAAGGGAAACTAAGGCATAAATAGTTAATACCGGAGCGAATGACACTTGATTTGCAAAGAGCAAACTAGAAATGCCAGTAAAGAAAATAAAAGGAATCCAAAATAAAAACGGGATTTTAGAATATGAAGTGGGAAAGATATTTTTTTGAAACCAAATTATAAAAACCATAGTCCAATAGGGGCTAAAATGCTCTTTTACCGAGAGTGTGGGGTCTTACAAAAAATTGCAAGACAAAAAATTAGCTTTCGAGGATATCTAAAATCCTCACAATTGTCAAAAAGCCTTTTTCGAAAGAATCTAAATAGAAAAATTCATTGGGTGCATGATACTGATTGTCATGCGTGGCCGTTCCAATTGCAACGGCATCGGCTCCACTTGCTTTACATAAACCGGCCGTAATAGGAACACTCCCACCAATAAGCGCAAACTGACACGGCTTTTCAAAGACATCACTATAGGCCTCTCGTGCAATTTGAACAATCGGTGAATGAATATCCGATTTGTAGTATGGCCCATGACCGTGTGCAATTAATTTCCATTGCACCCCTTTAGGCATATGTTGAGATAAAAAATGGCGGAAAGAAGCTTCTAATTTTTGTGTATCTTGATTGGGCACTGTGCGTATGGAGATCTTTGCCTGTGCCTTTGCAGGAATCACGGTTTTGAAACCATCTCCCTGATACCCTCCCCATATCCCATTAATTTCAAAGGTGGGTCTCATTGTCGAAGACTCTTTAAATGTATACCCCTCTTCAACGCTAAAGGCTTCAATTCCGAACATCTCTTTTAATTCTTCTTTATCATAATCTTCAGAAAAAAATAGCCTTTTCTCTTCATCTGTCGATTGATGTACATCGTCATAAAATCCTTCAATCTGAACTTGCCCCTGATCATTGTAGGCCTTTGACAAGACACTGATTAACACCTTAATACTATTGGGAGCAACCCCTCCCCATCCCGAATGAATATCACCTATGGCCGTAATACACTCTAAATCAAAGGTCATCACCCCCCGCATCCCTAATGTAATCAATGGGGTTTGTATATTGTCGATTGAACTGTCAATCACAAGCAAGTAATCGGCTTTTAATAGATCATGCAGCTTTGGCAATTCTTCCATGAGACCGGTAGAACCGATCTCCTCTTCGCCTTCAATGAGAATTTTTAGGTTAAAATTTTTAATTTGCTTTTTTTCAAGAAAGGCCTTGAGCGCGGTGATCGTATAAAATCCCTGTCCTTTATTATCTGAAGCTCCGCGAGCAAATATTTTTCCGCCTCGAATTTCAGGCTCAAATGGCTTAGAATCCCATAATTCAATGGGATCAACGGGCTGGACATCATAGTGCAGATAAATTAAAAGCGTTGCGGCTTCTTTTGGAGCATGACAATGACTGGCAAACACAAAGGGATGATGGCTCGTCTCATGAAGCTCCACCTCGAGCCCTATCTCTTTTAAACTCTCTACGAGAAAGTGGGCACAATTGAGCATGTCCTTTTTATGAGCTGCTTCAGAGCTCACGCTTGGGAAGCGCAAATAGTCAAAAAAATCTTTAAAAATCGTTTTTTGATGCGTTGCATACCACTGCTTAAAGGGGTCTAATGAACTCATAACCTTCCTTTTTAACTCGAGTTTGAATAGATTGCTCTACTTTAGTATACTAGTGTTTAATTGCAAAAGTCCCCGAGCTTATTTTGATCAGGTTTTTCTGTCTGATGGTCTGTAAAAGTTCAGGGTAGACTTGAGTGAGTCACTCTGAATTTTTACAGACCATCAGGCGGGAAAAGATGATCAAAATAAGCCGGCGGATTTTTGCAATTAGACACTAGTGTTTAATTGCAAATCATCTACCGTGAGGTTACAATGAATTGGCTCAAAAGAATTTCTTTATTTCTCATTCTCAATTTTTTAATTCTGCTTACGATATCGACAATCATCCGATTCTTCAATATTCAACCATTTTTAACAAGACATGGAATCAATTATGAAGCACTGCTCATTTTTTGCCTCCTTTGGGGCATGGGTGGGGCTTTTATCTCACTTATGCTATCGAAAAAAATAGCGCAGTGGTTCATGGGCATCCGCCTCATTGATCCCCATGCCGATCCGATGTCGAACCGCCTTTATTCCATCGTAGTGAAGCAAGCCCGCTCTTTAAACATTAAAGTTCCTGATGTAGGCATTTTTGAAAGCCCTTTACCCAACGCTTTTGCAACGGGACCTTCAAGTTCCAATGCTCTTGTAGCAATTTCAACCGGACTTCTCAACCGGATGAATGAAAGTGAAATTGAAGCTGTGATCGGGCATGAAATGTCGCATATTGCTAATGGCGATATGGTAACAATGACTCTTTTACAAGGTATCATCAATGCTTTTGTTATGTTCTTAGCTAGAATTCTTGCTTTCTTTTTTGCTTCGGGACGTGATCGCAACCAGACCTCTTTTGGCGCCTATTACTTCCTAACATTTGTCTTTGAGATTATCTTTATGCTACTCGGTTCCATTGTGATCTGCGCTTTTTCTCGCTTTAGAGAATACCGTGCCGATCGCGGAGGTGCTCTCTTAGCCGGTAAAGAAAATATGATCAACGCGCTGCGCTCTTTACAAAGAATCAGTGATGAAAATCATCAATATAGCCGAAGAAGTCAAGATCAACCCGCAGCCATTCAAGCCCTTTTTATTAATCGCTCTAACGGATCCATTCTTTTCCAACTCTTTTCAACACATCCGACGATTGAAAAGAGAATTCAACGATTGAAAGAAGGAGTATAGGACCTATTTAAGATGAGATTCATCATGAAAATGCGAGAATTCAATTCCCGCTTCTTTTGTTATTTTCTCAATATCCAGATTGCGAATATAGTCGATTAAATTGTTGTGCCACCAATGAAAACCATATTTTTTCATTTCGGCAATTGCCTTTTCTTTATCCCATTTTTGAACCACTATGCGATAAATTGCGCAGAGTGTGCCCGTTCGATCTGCTCCATGAAAACAATGGATAAAAACGGGGTGGTGCTCTTTATTGCAAATGACTCTTAAAAAATCGATGACTACTTTATCCCGCGGCTTGAACGGATTGAATGGGATATTAACCTTCATTAATCGTCCCCATCGCCTTGCCCCCCCATCCTTACGCAAATTGATGATTGTCTTAATTCCCCTTTCGGCAAGGGCATTCAGCCCTTCTTCATGAGGCTGTCCACCACGATGGAGCCGCTCCCCATCAACGATGTCATAGTTAGGAAGATAGTTTTTAAAAAACTTTTGTTTAACAACAAACCATAGGACTTCCATACCACCCCAAATCATGGCACAGGTATGCTGAAAGGAAAATTTAACACTTAACCAAATATACCTAGAAATAAGACGAAGTATTCGCAATTTCTGTTTATTGGTAGTTCTTTCTGATTCCATTGTATCTAAATTTTTTTTATTAATTATACTAACTATTGGGAAATAAATCCACTACTTCTCATAAAACAATTAATAAACAATAATACTTAAAAAGTTAAAGATAAAAACCAATTTTTAAAAAATTTCCTCTATCCAAGGAGGGGTTTTTTGATGGCCCAACGGCACTGTCTGCATCATATTTTTAACCTAACATGCTCATTATTAGTTCTTACCACAGAGAGCACAGAGGCACCGGAATGCGCATTTCTTGATTTTTCTCTGTGTACTCCGTGCTCTCTGTGGTTGTTAACGTCCTTATAATCAACAACCTGATAGTTTATCGAATGATGCAAAAAAGCAAAGTCAAGTTATACTGTCAGTCGGTCAAATACCTGATCGATATGACTCATTTCCTCGACTTCCTCCCCACTATAAAAAAAGACGGCAAGAGGATTGAGAAGAGAACATAGATCAGATAAGCCTTCTCTTTTTAAAATAATAAAATCGATCTCCTTGAAAGAAGAAAAAAGAGAGGCAACACGCGCATTTCCTTTATTTTCAGGTAGATACAAAATAAATTGAGCAGAACCAAATCGATCTCTCAATTGTTGAATATGAGCGAAAAGCTCAATTGTCATTTGCTCGACTCTTTCAAGGGCTAAAATGAAATAGTCCTGAGCCTGAAGGACTTCAAGCAATGGGAACAAATGATCTTCTTCAAAAATTTTATTATCCGTAGATACTTCCAAAAGCCTTGCTGCAATCTCTTTTAGAGTGACATGGATACACCCTAAACGCCCAATAGCGACGCCCGAAGCCAAATTACAGAGTTGAATTGCATCGGATAGATTGAGCTGATTTGCAAGCGAAAATGCCATAACGGCCAATACCGTATCACCGGCTCCCGTGACATCCTTCACTTCTTGAGGTTTGACAGCAAAATCGAGTCTTTTTTGTTCTGAGCTAAACAGAGAAATCCCTTTTTCCGAACGTGTAATCACTAAATGATTAAGATTGGCTTGCTCCATGAGCTTTTGTGCAACCATTTCAAGCGGAGCAGATGGGGGTAGCCCTGAAGCGAGATAAGCCTCTTTCAAATTGGGTTTAAGGAGAGTCGCTCCTCGGTATTTTGTAAAATCAGTCCCTTTGGGGTCAACAATAACGGGAATATTCATTTGATTGGCGTGATAAAAAAGAGCTTTCAAAATCATTGGGGTTAAAAAACCCTTTTGATAATCCGAAATAGCAATCACATGTTGATTTCTAATGAGATCGGGAATGAGTTGAAGAATGCGATCTTGGTGGTGTTCACAAAGAGGTTCAATGCGTTCCTTATCGAGTCTAAGAATATGTTGTGAATCGGCAATTAAGCGATTTTTAATCACTGTCGCAATAGATGCTTCGAGAAGAAGGCCTTCAACTCCAATCTCCTTTTCATTCAGCTCTTTTAAGAGCACATGTCCTGCCATATCATCACCTACCATCCCCAATACAGAGACATTAGCTCCTAAAGCATTTAAGTTAAGAGCCACGTTCCCTGCACCCCCGGGGCGGGAACTTTCTTGGATAATATGCATGACGGGAACAGGGGCTTCCGGAGAGATCCTCTCGATCTTCCCCATAGTGTAGTGATCCATCATGAAATCACCCACAACTAAAGCATTAATAGGACTGAGTTGTTTAAAACTTCTCGCGAGCATTACCACCTTTGATCTGCAATAAGATAATTTCTAATATAATCCGTTACAGCATCTTTCAATGTATGATAGTGCATTTTAGGCAATCCTTTTGACTGCAGTGTACTTTCATATTTAGAAAGATCGGCACATGTATGATTTTGATACTGTTTGCTAAGATCTCCCGGCATAGAAACATATTGAATACTCGGTTGTTTGTCGAGAGCTTCAAAGACATAAGTAGCTAGCTGATTCCACGATGAAGGATGCCCGGAACCGACATTATAAATACCCATCATGTCATTCTCTAGAAAGTCACAAGTCACTTTAACCGCGTCTTTGACATAGATAAAATCACGTTCTTGTTCGCCGTCTTTATAATTTTCCCGATCATTCGATTCAAAAAGCTTCACAATTCCATCACTTTGAATTGTATTTGTCATATGGTATACCATAGACGCCATCCGCCCTTTATGCACTTCATTCGGCCCAAAAACATTGAAATATTTTAAACCGACAACTTGATCTAATAGCCCCTCATTATAAAGCCACATGTCAAAAAGTTGTTTAGAAAATCCATACATATTAAGAGGGCGCAAATGAGGAATTAACTCGTGGGCATCATTAAATCCCAACTTTCCGTCGCCATATGTAGCTGCGGAAGAAGCATAAATAAATCGATGGTTATTTTGTAGCGCATAATTCGCAAGAAGAATGGAAAAACGGTAATTGTTCTCCATAAAATAATCGGCATCTTGCTCAACCGTATCGGAACAAGCCCCGAGATGGATAAACGCCTCAATATCCCTCTCTTTACCTTCTAACCAATCAAAAATGTCGTATCGAGAAACCATTTCGTAAAAGTTCTTTCCAACAAGATTCTTCCACTTGCTACTCATTTTGAAATCATCAACTAAAACTAAATTATGGTATCCCTTTTCATTGAGATAACGCACAACTCCCGATCCTATAAATCCTGCTGCCCCCGTAATGACAATCAGCTTATCATCAAATATTCTCTTCTTATGAGACGTCATATCTACCACCATGTATCTTCTTTGCGTGTTATCAATCTTGCCTCAATCAATCCCATTTTTTCAACTTCTGATTGATTCCTCATATCAACTCCAACAAAACAGCTCCCACTTCCCGTCATAAAAACATGTTCAAATCCTCGATGAATCAGATCTAATTGACTAAGCTTAAGTTCCGGATACAATCTGAGTGCAGATGGCTCGAGGTCATTAATAAATATATACTCATGATTCAGAAATGCATTATAAATCTGCTTGGGATCCATTACGCTCATTTCATTAGTGAGGCATTCCTTATAAACATGTGGGGTGCTACAGAACGTATTCGAAGTTTTTAACCATATTCGATCAAAAGCAAAAGGATAGGGATAGTCTGTTATTTGATCTCCTTTTCCCTCACAATACGAACATCCTTTTGAGAAAAAAAAGGGAACATCAGAGCCAATCCTTTGAGCAAGAGCAATCAGTTCATGAAAAGGTAATATTTGTCCCGATAACTGATGAAGCGCCCATAGAGTCGTTGCAGCATTGCTACTCCCCCCTCCTAATCCGGCGCCAATGGGGATCCGTTTAATGAGTTGAATACGGACGGGTATTTTCTTTCCAATAGCTCTTTCAAATGCATCGTGAGCTTTTAAAATTAAATTGTCATTACCTGTTGTTAAAGAAGGAGTATTGCAAAAAAGTTGCGTTGATTCACTTGGCTCAAATAATAGCGTATCTGCCAAGTCAATTGCTTGATATAAAGAGGCAATATTGTGGAATTTATCAGGTCTTTTTTTTAGAACTCTAAAAAAAAGATTGATTTTAGCGGGTGATTTTAGAGTTAGCGAAATTGTCATAAATTACTCGAAGAAAAAAAAGCCCGGTTATCTAGTAAAGTCGCATTGGACTGTGTCAAAGCGTTTCAAATCGACGATCGCAAGTTCCTTCGTATTGTCCAAAATACGGAGAAACTTGCGAAGCCTGTCGGTCGTTGATTTCAAACGATGGCGGACCGGACTTTAAGAATTTAAACTACTTAATCGGAGCTTCTTCTTTCTGTGTTTCTTCCGGTTGATTGCCTTCTTCAGCAACAACCTCTTTGAGAGCTTTAGGCTTTTTAGCAATTGGCGTCTCACTGATCACGCTAAGCGCAAATTGAGCTTCCACGCCCTCTTTGAGAGAAAGCGTAATTGGATGTGTTCCCAAAGTCTTAATACCATGAATCATTTTGACATTTCTTTTTGTAATTGTATAACCTTCTTTTTCAAGAATTTTAACAATCTCATTTGCGGAAACAGAACCATACATATGGCCATCCGGATCGACTTTAACCTTAATTTCAAAGGTTTTATCGAGTAATTGTTTAGCGAGCAAGTCAGAAGATCTTTTATCTTCAACAGCCTGTTTTGCTCTCTCTTCGCGCAATCTTTCTTGCATACGAAGTGTTCTTTTATCGACAACAACGGCCTTCTTTTGCGGAAGTAAATAGTTTCTAGCAAAGCCGGGCTTGACTTTAACTATATCTCCCTTCCTAGCGAGGTTATCGATGTCTTCGAGTAGAAGTAAATGATTTTGCATCTGTTATTTCCCTTAACTTAATTAATCTTTAGAAACGAAAGGTAATAGAGCAATATAACGAGCTCTTTTGATCGCTTTTGTTAATAATTTTTGATGAAAATGAGAAACACCAGTAATTCTTCTTGGAAGAATTTTTCCACGTTCAGTAATGAACTGGCATAAAGTATCGATATCTTTGTAATCGATATGCTTCATCCCCTTTTCCGTGAAAGGGCATCTCTTCTTTTTTTTGAAAGATGAGTCTGAACCCCTGCCTCTATTTTTATCCATATGACCTACTCCTTAAACTTGTTCTAACGGTTTGAATTCAAGCGTTTCCATGACAGCATTCGCTCTCACATGCACAAAGCGGATTAAATCCTCATTGAGATGGTATTGATGCCATAATTCATCAATCACTTGTGTGGGGGCTTCAAAATAAATTAAGTAATAGTATCCTTCACGCCTTCCGTTGATCGAGTATGCAAATTTCTTACGACCCATGTCGTGAATTTTGACAACTTCTCCGTTTTTCTCAGCAATATCACTTACGATGCGATCTAAAGCCTTTTGACGGGCATCTTCGCTAAGTGTAGCACTGATAATATACATCCCTTCATACAGATGTTTTTTTTCTTTTATAGCCATTCGCTAACTCCGAATTTTATCTTTTACGCTCATAAGTGGCCTAATCGAAATGCCTAACTATGAGCGGTTATTTTTTAAAGCCAGTTTTGTCGTTAAGAGATTCAAAGATGAAGAAAATCCTTCATCAATCCATTGTTTTAAAACTTCAATTGCCACCTGAATGGATTCTCTAACCTGCTCGATTTCATCAGTCTTAAAAGGTTTGAGAACATAATCAGCTAAATCGCAATGGCTTTCTCTTCCTACTCCAATTCTGAGACGAGGATAGTGAGCCGACCCTAATCTCTCTCTTATACTTTTAAGTCCATTATGCCCACCGGATCCACCCGACGCCCTTAAGCGTAAGTGGCCCAAGGGCAACTCAACATCATCTGTAACAACAACCAAGTCTGCAATATCAATCTTGTAAAAACTGATCACTGCACTCACCGCTTGGCCGGACAAATTCATATAGGTTAGAGGCTTTAATAAGATGACTTTCTTATCATCTCTTGTTCCCCGGGCGACTTGAGCTTTAAACTGTGTTTCCTTTTTAAAAGTAAAACCAAGCTCATTTGCTAAATCATCAATGATTTGAAACCCGATATTATGCCTCGTATTATCATACGAAGACCCCGGATTCCCCAGCCCAACAATTAAAAGCCACTTATCCCGCGTGCCATTCACTATTTCGCAATCACTGCTAAAACGTTATTTTTATCAGCAAGAATCGTCACACCCTCTTTTAGAGCAAGATCTCTAATTCTCTTGGTTTGCTTAATGCCAAGCTTACTAATATCTAACATGAATGATTCGGGAATATCTTTTGGAAAGCAGCGCACCTTCACACTTCTCATGACGGGACGCAAAAAACCACCCAGTTTAATTCCAATACACTCTGCTGATCCAATAAACTCAAGAGGGACATTTACATTGATTTTCATATCGTCATAAAGCTCTTGAAAATCTAAATGTAAAACATCATATGTCGTTCGGTGATATTGAATATCTTTGACAATTGCTTTGACTTTTTTTCCATCAATTTCGAGATCAAAGACGGTCGTTGAAAGAAAACCTTTTTTAATTGATCTCAAAATAGCCATAAACTCGTTTCCGTCGACGCTAATGACTTTGTTCTCACCATTTTTGATATAAAGAACAGCGGGAATATGATCTTCGTGACGAACTGCGCTTAGTTGTCCTCTTTTACCATGTTCGCGATTAAAGACTTTGAGTTTCATTGTTTCTCCGTAAAATGATACATATATAATTTATCAATCCAGAGACATGAGATAATTAAGAAAAGAACGAAAGAAAATAAGACACTTCTATGGAAACTTCTTATAAATATTTTGGTTGATAGGAATAAAAACCCCTCTAACACCAATAACAAAAATAAAGGTGAAGCTCCATGAGATAGTGGCTTGAATTACCCCTAATTCCAACCTTGGACTTTTTTCCATCTTATCAATGGATGCCTATCTCATCTTTTGGAAAGACTTCTTTAAAGGTGAATTTAAGCTTATTTATCATGAAAAAAGCACGCTAGACAAGGATGTGTAGTCCTCGAAAATAGCTTAATTCTTGACCGATTAAAGCTTCAATCCGGCCTTTTTGTTTGGGGCAGAAGGATTCGAACCTCCGAATGGCGGTACCAAAAACCGCTGCCTTACCACTTGGCGATGCCCCAGCACCTGTTTTTCATACAATATGTACGAAAAAGATAAGCAATATCGTATTCGTCGGCGCAATTATTTTCAAGCTTATTTTACACAAAAAAAATAACGCTTGAATCACGACCCGATGTTATTAAAAATTTAAGTTTAAACTAAAAAACCGGAATGACAAGAAATTTCTTGCGCTATTTATTGAGTTACTCTTAAAATTATCGGCTAGTACAATCACCCAAAACCGAGTGAACATTATGTGTGATAACTGTTGGAATGCAGAGAAATTTGCAGATAAAATAAAAAATCGCGATCTATGCGATGGACAAGAAATGATGACAATGTCCTTTGAGACGTTAACCTATAATTTAACGCAAGAGTGGGTTCAATCCAATAAATCCGAATTCTTTATTTTTCGAAAAGCGATTAATGATTTACCTGAGTCGAGCGAAATCGCTCTCCCCGTCTCATCAAAAGATATGAGTGGCAATTTCAAAAGCGGTCAAATAAATATTCACTTCATTTGACTTTGAATCCCTCCTTTCATATGTTGAGCCTTAAGCCCCCATTTTTCGACAGTTAGGGAATATTGGCTATCAGTGGTTGGCCGCGTGGGATCCCCCGCTTAAAGCAAGGGGGATTGGCCCGCTTGGCCTCCGTTGACCGGGGGCTGCTAATCAATAGGAGGCTTTTTGAAAATCGTTCATATTTCAACTGAATTCACTCCGATTGCAAAAGTAGGCGGACTAGCTGACGTTGTTTACGGCCTCTCAAAAAAACAACATGACTTAGGCCATTCAGTTGAAGTGGTCCTACCGAAATATTCTTTTATACAACATCCGTTTGATTATGAAAAATCAAAGACCTTTTCATTTCACATTTGGAATCAAAAATATACGCTGATTGCGCACGTTCTCTATGTCAATGATATTAAGCTCACCTTATTGGAATGCTCTCATCCCAAAAAATATTTCCAACAAGATTCCCCTTACTCAAATGATGATTCACATGAGATCTCTAACTTTCTTTTTTTTAGTCGAGCAGCCATCGAATACCTCAATCATTTCAATCAAGATTGTTTTATCCATGTACATGATTGGCCAACGGCCATTATTCCTCTCATAATAAAAAAACAATACCATCAACTAAATACGCGTATAACCGGTTCTCTTTTAACGATTCACAACCTCCAATTTCAGGGCCATTGCTCATGGCACCATTTAAACGCCATCGGCTTTGATCCAACGCCCGATATGAACATGAACGATCCTCGTGACAACCATCGCTATAATCTACTCAAAAGCGGCATATTATACGCGGATCACTTTACAACTGTCTCTCCCACATATGCCAAAGAAATTCAAACCCATGATCATGGCTGGTGGCTTCAAGATATCATTAAAGAGCATTCCTATAAATTAAGCGGGATATTAAATGGCATTGATGTTGACCTATGGAATCCTTCCACTGATACCGCCCTTGAGCGCAATTATAGCGCGCAAGCCCCCATCATTGAGGTCATGCAAGCCAAGCATCACAATAAGCGCCACTTGCAACAACAAGTAGGACTCCCTCACTCCAACCGCCCATTGATCATTTCAATTACACGCCTTGCATCTCAAAAGGCCCCCCATCTCATTCTACAGGCAATGAAAAAAGCAATCTCATTTGATATGCAATACCTATTAATTGGCGGGATCACAAGTGAACCCTTCACACATCTTTTTGATGAAGTGAAACACCATCCTAATATTCATATTGAATACGGCTTTAACGATGAACTGGCAAGACTGAGTTATGCCGGAGCAGATGCAATCATGATCCCCTCATATTTTGAGCCCTGTGGGCTGACACAATTAATTGGAATGCGGTATGGCACCATTCCCATTGTCAGAAGAACAGGAGGGCTCAATGATACCGTTATCGATAATGAAACGGGATTTATTTTTAATGACCCCAATGAATTTGCCATTGATTATATTATGACACGAGTTGATGCCTGCTTCGGGAAAACCCCTGAACATTGGCAAAAAATGATGTATCGCGGAATGCATATCGATGTCAGCTGGGAAAAGCCTGCTCGAGAATACTTGGAACTCTATCAAAAAATAGCTCATTGAACAAGTTCTTAAGCTTTTTTCCAAGCTTTGCCAATGAATTGACGATTAGCAATGACATATTCAATCCCGGAAATCATTGTATAAAATGCCGTGATTAACACGATATAAAAGCTTACCTGACGGAAATCGGCGAGCTTCATTAGCCCATGGGAATACGGAATCATCATACCAACGATTGCAAAAATGGCAACGGCTTGCACAACCGCCTTAAATTTTCCGGTAACACGCGCTGCCAAAGCATGTCCCCGAAGGGCACAGACAATGCGCAGGGCAGAGATAAGCCCATCTCGATACACAAAGACTAAAACAAGTAGAAGGGGAAGCTGTACAACCCCTTGAGTGAAAGCCAGTAAAAACGAGACTCGCACCAAGCTATCTGCGATAGGGTCTAAAATTTTACCGAGATCCGTCACTTCATTTGCATGACGAGCCGCAACCCCATCAAAAATATCTGACAATTCACAAACAGACAGTAAACCCAATAAAATATAAGGCAACGTCGCAAAATCAATTCCCAAATTTTTATAGTAGAGGTAAACCACTAAAAAAATAGGGCTAATGATCAATCGAAATAATGTGAGAAAAAGAGCTAACCGCACTCATCAACTCCTATGTGCTTCCAAAGAAGCAGTATACCTCATTCAAATATTTATAAAAACCCCAATTTCAAATCAAGCCCTCTAATTGGAGGGATTTTCTTGAGAAATATCTCAATCAGCGATAAATTATTATACTGAGGGTGATTCAAGAGTTGGAGTTTTTAGAAGCCGGTGCACCGATGGTCGATCAGGCCGAAGGCCCCTTTACCGAACCGATGCGCTATTGACAATAGGCAGAGGTGAGGTAAATCGATCAAGCGGGGATGCCGGCGACAAAAAAAACAACTCTTGAATCACGAGCAGTATACATTAAAAGGGATTCAGATACATGCTAACATTTCAAGAAATGATTTTAAAGCTCATTGATTTTTGGTCAAAAGAGGGATGCATCGTTCATCAACCCCATGACATTGAGACAGGGGCCGGAACCTTTAATCCCGCAACCTTTTTAAAAGTATTAGGACCTGAGCCCTATTCATGCGTTTATGTCGAGCCCTCTAAACGACCTCAGGATGGTCGATATGGCGACAATCCCAACCGGACACAGCTCTTCCACCAGCTACAAGTCGTGATAAAACCCTCCCCATCCGATATTCAACAAAAGTATTTACGCTCCTTAGAAGCAGTAGGATTTGATCTATCAAAGCATGATGTGCGTTTTGTCCACGATGATTGGGAGTCACCGACCTTAGGGGCTTGGGGACTTGGATGGGAAGTATGGATTGATGGAATGGAGATCACACAATTCACCTACTTTCAATCTGTTGCAGGAATTGCTCTCAATCCCGTTTCCGTTGAAATCACTTATGGACTTGAGCGCCTTAGCATGCTTTTGCAGAAAAAAACCAATTTCTTTGATATGCAATACAACCACATGCTGACTTATGGAGACGTATTTCATCGCAATGAAGTTGAATTTAGCACCTATAATTTTGAGCAAGCAACTGTTGATATGTGGCAGAAGCATTTTGAAGATTTTGAAAAAGAGGCGCAGCATCTACTTCAACACGATCTTCCTCTTCCTGCCTATGATTTTGTGATCAAGGCATCTCATGCTTTTAACATGCTCGAAGCCAGAGGAGCTATTTCAACAACAGAAAGAATGCGCCTTATTTTGCGCATACGTCATTTGGCAAAACAAGTCGCCGAAAAATATATCGCAACAAGAGCTAATCAAGGCTTTCCCCTTCTCAAATATCTGGAAAAACACCCTCTTCCCCAAGAAGCGCCATTCCAATCCCCAACAGATTTTGACCCGCAGCAAAAAGACGACTTTCTTTTAGAAATCGGATCGGAACAATTACCGGCCGGCTATGTCCTGCCCGGCGCCGAAATGCTCGAAAACAAAGTTAAAAAACTGTTAAAAGATTATAAACTCAACTTTGAATCAACGGCCACTTACGCTACACCTCAAAGACTTGCCGTTATGGTCAAAGGATTACGCCGAGGATTACCCGAAGAGACGACCACGCGAAAAGGCCCTCCCCTTCAAACGGCTTTTGACTCAACCGGAGCATTAACTTCCCAGGGAGAAGGTTTTTTTAAAGCCCTTGCTATTGATGATCTCACATTGGCCGGCATTCGAGAGGGAAAACATCCCAATGTCTCAATTGAAATCTTAAAAGGGATCGAATATCTCTTCGTTACGACAACATCGGCAAAACGCTCTACAATTGACATCCTCCACACTGAACTTCCTCAGCTTATTCAATCGATGGTTTTTGATAAAAATATGCATTGGGGCCAATTTGATATCTCTTATGCACGCCCGATCAAATGGATTTTAGCGCTCTTTGGGACTGACGTCATTCCATTCAGGGTCAATGACATCAAATCAGGTTCGCGCTCCTATGGGCATGCACAGAGAGCTTCTAACTCAATTGACATCCATCATCCAAGCGATTACCTTGTCAAACTGCAAAAAAACTTTGTTCTTGCCGATATTGAAGAGAGAAAAAATTATATTCTAGCCCAATTACATGAGATTGAAAAAGAAACAAAGACAAAAGCCGTCGATCTTAACCGCGTGATGAAGGAAGTTTTATATTTAACGGAATGGCCTGAATTGACCTACGCTTCTTTTGATGAGAAGTTCTTAATCGCTCCAAAAGAACTTTTAGTCTCGGAAATGATCGAGCACCAACGCTATTTCCCTCTACAAGATAAAGACGGACATCTCAAAAATATCTTTGTGATTACGGCAGATAATAAAGTGAACGATGAAGTGCGCAGTAATAATCAAAAAGTCATATCGGCGCGCTTATCCGATGGCGTTTTCCTCTATCAAGTCGATCTCAAGTCCAAGCTTGAAGATTTCAATGAAAAACTTAAAAAAGTGACTTTCCAGCAAGAGCTTGGATCCATTTACGATAAAATGTTGCGCGTTAAAAAAACGGCCCTTTTACTCAGCGAACACCTGGGCATTGGCGACCCGGCACTCATTGTCAGAGCGGCAACCCTTTGCAAAGCGGATCTTGCAACAGAACTTGTCGCTGAATTTCCTGAGCTTCAAGGAATTGTCGGACACCATTATGCACTTCAACAGGGTGAAAATCCCGAAGTAGCTAAGGCAATTGAAGAACATTGGCACCCCAACTCAGAACAAGGCCCTTTGCCGGAAACGACAACAGGATCGCTTCTTGCACTCAGCGATAAAATAGATAATTTGCTCGGTTATTTCAGCGTTGGCCTCAAACCCTCTTCTTCTTCGGATCCTTATGCCCTAAGAAGACAAACACTTGGAATTATTAAAATCCTGATTAAACACAAATGGTCTTTAAACCTACAGTCCGTTTTCAATGAGGCTTATCAGTTTTTACATCCCAACACCTCAGGTGAAGCCATTATTAAAGAAATCCTTGCTTTCTTTAAAAATCGAGCTAAAACTATCTTTGAGGATTATCAACTCGAAAGCGATTTGATCGAAGCGTCCTTATCTAAAACATTTAATAACCCTTATGATGAGTTTTGTAAATTAGAGGCTCTTCATGCCTTTAAACACACTCAAAGCTTCACACCGCTTTTAGAGGTTTATAAAAGAGCCAAAGGCCAGATTGATAAACAATCTCAAATGACTTTGGATCCCCTCTCCTTAAAAGAGCACTCGGAAATTGAGCTGCACCACATATTGCAAAACTTGAAAGAGGCTTTTTTGACTTCGCACGAGGAGCGCAATTATGAAGCGTATTTTGAGCTCTTATCGCAACTGCAACAACCGCTAGCGAATCTCTTTGATCAAGTGAAAATCCTATCGGATAATGAGCAGGAAAAAACGAATCGGATCGCCCTTCTACAAGAAGTCTTTGGCTATTTCGCTGCTATAATGGATTTCAGCAAAGTCAAGAGCTAGCGCTTTGTCACGAGACAAAAAAATAAGTTGATCTGCTATCTTGTTCACCTAAATCTAAGGCGAGGTATGCATATGGAAGCTCATAGACGATACGAATATATCTGACCGAGTTTGGGACTTGCTCGAACCACATTTACCCGGGCGAAAGGGTGTTTGGGGTGGTATTGCTTGAGATAACCAACAATTTATCAATGCTGTCTTTTGGATACTACGCACTGGAGCTCCATGACAGAACCTACCTCCTGATTATGGAGGATGGAGCAATACACATCGTCGTTTTAGCAGATATTAAATTGAAGCGTTGCTCGTGTTTTTTCTAATGTAATAGATTTATTTTGAGTAGAATTAAAAAAAATACTATATAAAGCCTCTAATAAATAGAAAACTATTTATTATATTTTATAATAAATTAAATATTGAAATAATGCTAGTAATAGTTTAAAATATATGAAAAGCATTAAAAAATGAGGTTTATTATGGGGTTTGGTATAACTATTGATTCATCACAAATAGCTAATGCAGCAAAATCTGCCGCTTGTGTTGTTGGCTCTGCTGTAGTAGGGCACGTAGCAAGTCAAGTCGCTATACTTGGATGGGAAACGTTATCTATTATTGGCCAAGCAGCTCTTACGGGCGGACACATTGGAGGGAACGCCTTCTTATTAAGCAATATTATTTCTTTAGGGGGCATTGCTCTACTCACTCCGATTGCTGCTATCACATTGACTAACTTGGCTCTTCGGTATATTCATCCTGAAGCCTCATCAACAGTTAAAAATGCATGTCACATGGCAACTCTTTTGGGAAGTGGGAAAGTTCTTGTACTAGCTTTTAATATCCCTGCATATATCAATATGATTGGCGCATAGTAGACGGGGGTTTATCCCGCAAAATCCGGTCTTTTATAGTTGGGATATAAGGTATAAAATGAGATTTTGTTTTTTTAAGATGCAGAATCTCATTTTCTCTATTGATTTCTAGATAGTGTAGTCACGAGACAAAAAATAAGATGTCTTTTGGATACTACGCACTGGAGCCCCATGACAGAACCTGCCTCCTGATTATGGAGGATGGAGCAATACACATCGTCGTTTCAAATAGTATTATTTAACTGCAACTTCCTCTGCATAAATAGAGTAAGTGCCGTTCGAGATGCCGACTCCGCCATCTTCATACTCATAGGGGGCCCTATTTCCATGAGATGTGAGAACCTCTCCTCCTCTCCCCTCATATAATTTGGACCCCATGGCCTTAGCTTTCTCTTTAAGGACCTCTTGAAACGCTTTTCTAATCGCCGGATCGTCTGCCGGATAGACCCGCTCCAAATAGAGTGCCGGCCTTTTGCGATGGTCAATGAGGAGTTTTACAATTGCCCTTGCTTTAAGTTTTCCGTTTAAATCCTTCAAAGCAAGCATACGAATCTTCCCATCGAGGCAATACCCCATTAAGCACTTGTTTAACCCGGGATCTCCATCAATGCGTTGACAACTCCCTTGCACAAGCGTCCCCGATAAGAATAAGTCCTGTGGATCATCCGTATCCTTTATCCTCCCTTGAATGGCGCTCTTATCTGTCAATACGCGCTTTAAAGCGATCACGTCGTTTTTAAACTCACAGCTACCCGGCAACTCTTTTTCTAGCTCATCCAAAAGCTTGAGCCTTTCTTCATCGCTTAAGCCCAACTCTTTATAGAGCTTGCTGACAGCTTGCTCGGCCAAAGTCAGATCTTCTAGTGCCTCTGTTAAAACCTCGCTGCGAAGTATTTCGCCCCCATGCTTATCTATCACCAACTTGGTCATTAAATAGGCTTGAAGATTAATAGCGCCCTCTTTTGTTATCCGAACCTCACGAGTAGAAGCGCTTTCCCATATGCTTTTTTGATCAACGCTTAAAACTCCTGCATGGGAATTGTGTGCATTTCGAAATCCAATAAATGTCCCTTCCAAGACTTGTCCTATAAATATTCGGATCGCCTCTTTCATGCTCGGATCGTGGTAATGCAGTGCAGAATAGGTCAAAATCGCTTCAGGAACCGGTGAGGCTAAAAATGTTTCTGCAAACTTGCCCGATAGATCCTCAATTCCTTCATCGATCAATCCTTCTTTTTTTAGATCCACAATAACGATATCGAGTAAAGCTCGTGATTCATAAGCCTCAATCGATTCTAAAGCATCCGGCTTGATTGCTGCTATAGCAGTTATGAGCTTAACGCGTTTTAACCCTTCCTTTTTTAAATCACCAATTAAGCAATGATCTATGATTGCCTCAATCTGAGACGTCGGGAGTCTTTCTTGCGCTTGATCAAGTGACATGATCAGCTGCAACAGAGCTTGTAGCTTTAGGTCATGTTTCCATACTCCATGTTTTGCTCGGATTCTCGTTGCAAAATCGCTTAATTTTTCTGCGCTGATAGGCAAAGAGTGCAAGGCTAATATAGGCAAAAAAGTCGCAGGGTGTAACGAGGCCCCTGAGAAGCTCCCTATATTTGTGATGCATTCTCTTAATTTATCTTTCTGCTTTAAATCAAAAATAACTCTAAATAGAAACCTGACAATCTCTAAATTTTTATATTTTAACATTACATCTGTCAATTTGGCTTCAAATCGGGAGGCATCATCGGATGTCATCTCTGAAATAGCAGATCGAACGGTATCATCCAAAAACCTATTGAAGAGTTTGTATCGGTCCTCTTCAGATAGATTGAGAGAACCCATTGCTCTCAACACCCCAAGCGGAAACTCGTTAACATAATGAATAAGAGTCTCCGGAGTAAATAAACTCAATTGCCCTCTAGTAATAGCATTTATCGCAGCTTTATTAGCCTGCAGAGCCTCAAGCAAAAATCTGAGATCTCTTTTCAACGCTTCAGATGCATATTCTAATGCTCTCCCATTCTGCGTAACTACAGCTAATACAACAGCCCTATCCTCATTAAAACAGTCGAGCTCATTCCCTAATACCGTCTGCCAAAACACATCCTCCGATGATATCCACCTATGTCCCCCAATTCCAACTGCTGCAATCCTTATAACATCCTTATTCCCTCTCAACTCTTCAGATGCATAGGCTAATGCCCAGCCATCTTGCTTTACAGCAGCTAATACAATTTCCTTATCTGATTGAAACCCCTTTGGAAGGCTATAAAGAGAAAATCGATGAGAAAGCAGTGCAGCTTTTTTTTCCTGATAATCTCCTAATATCGGAGCGATGCGATCTACGGTAATGGTAACGGGCACAGTTGGAGTCGCTTCTGCGCTAAATAAAGAAGTAAAAAGTTCTGTTATTTTAGAGGTAGAGGCTATTGAGACTGAAAATTTTTCTCTGAACAGCTCTTTATCGAGATAAGCCGGTTCGCCACTAACATCAATGCGGATGTATTTGTGTAAGTCACCGGATGCAACATCTGATGAACTCATTTTGACTTCAGCAATCATCCGGCTATCTTTATAAAACTGAAGCGACTGATGGTCAGGCGAAAACCGGGGCTCTACAGACATCATTTCTTCTTTACTTGTCTATGTTTTATGTGTCTGTTAAATCGATTCATCCAAAACAATCCGCTTATGCGTAGGACCAATAACTTCGGGATATCAAAGATGTCGAGCTATAGAGCTCAGTAGAAGGCTCATCACAGCCATTTCGGGTCATAGGGTGGTGGTGAGATAGTCCACGATGAGCGATTGTGACATGGGGAATATCATTGACTTCAGTCAGCGACAGCTTATCCATCAAAATACGTTGTATGCAGTTCGTAATGCGAGAGGCATTTTCTATTGAACCAAACACTCGGATGCAATGGCGACAGCTTGAATATTTAGAGATCATATTGATATGTACGATATGGCGCTTTCCTAATGATGTCCCCCCGATCGTTTTTGGCACAAAACGATGAATATTCTCTTCCAACCACATCAAACAGGCTCTTTCAGAATGGTAATCTATAACCGGTATTGGAGCATCTGATCGGGCTACCGAATACATTATTTCAGGATCCACTCCGATGAGGCGATCATCCTCCGCATGAATGCGATGATCAGCACTGACAAATGTTTTATCAATCATTTCTTCACTTAAAACATGTAGCTTGACCTCTTCACTCAATTCAAACAAGACAACTTGACAAATCGTAAAACATTTTTTTTGATATTTTGGATCGAACTCGGAAATACGCGATTCTAATACTTTAGCGTCTAATAAAGTTGTCAAAGGGGGATTGATTTTTAGTTGTGCAAAAATGATGGGGATAAATGCTTTTGACCCCGGCGATGAGCGCGCGATAAATCCCTGCAAACGCAATTCTTGCCTTTGAACTGTATTGGGAATCTCCCTCGCTGCAATACTACTACTCGGAGAAGGCCCTGCAGTCGGGGACAAAAGCGATTCGGGAGTCGTAGGAAGTGCTGATGAAGGCGAACGAGCTTTAGCATCAGGCGAATGGAAAGAGCGCGTCTTCCTATGACGCCTTGAATGCGACTCCGGTGTCTTAGGAACATCTCTTGATGAGGCACTATCCTCAGCAGCGCGATACGTGCGATGGCGCGGCGGAGAAGACAAAAATAGAGGAGACATCGGAGAAAAAGGATCTTCTTCATCGGCATGCGTTGCTTGGATCGCGCGAATCGGAGGGGAGTCAAAAGAAAATCCGTTAGATATTTTATCTCTTGTTGAAGACATCTCATCCGATGCCGAAGCACACGACGCCGTACGACCTCTTAAGCCCCGGGGCAATGAGTCGGGGCTTGGAAAACCTCTTACGACACCCGTTTCTAAAATACCGGATGAGGAGGCCGGACATGCAAAACCATCGCTATCATTTGTCCCTTCAGCCGTATTGATCTCAGGCAAAGGGGGAAAAACTAATCGAAAGCGACGAGAGGGACAATCCTTATCCTCAAAAGGATCGCACGAAGGAGCGACACGCGATCGTTTTTGCCGATCCGGGCTGCCTGTAGCGATTTCCGGAGCACTCCCTCTTGACGAAGGAAACGGAGAACTAAAAGGAGATTGAGATGATATCGAAGCCATTTTCTTTTAAAACCGAAGCTCAAGATCGTAATAAAAAAATCAAAAATTTCTAGAAAATAATAGCAAATTGATTGTTTAAACTGAATTTTTAAAATTATTAATTACAAAAACAAGTCATAAAGATAGACCGTACTTGAAAAGAGATCATCGACTTGCTTGGAGTTAGCCGCTCTTAAATGATCAATAGCAAAGACATGACTCACGCACAATAGAGGACCTCTCCCCTCCTTAAGCCATTTGGAATATATTTGCTGCATTCCATTTCTGTATTGATAAGTCACAAGGCACTCAATCTCAGAAAAATGCAGACTCCAAAAATTTTTATATAGGATACTCAGATTAGGAGGTCTTACATAAAAAGCCCGGATTTTGGATACAAGATAAGGAATCCAAGAGTTTTCAATTCCAACAATGTGTTTTTCAGGAAAAGCGCGGGCGAGATCAATGGATAAATGCCCCCACCCACTACCCAATTCATGGATAATCTTCACCTGAGAAAATGAGCTTGACTCATTTAGCATTTCAATCATCGCCTGTCTCGCTCTTTTAGAAGAGGGCATTGGTGAAATGCCGTTATAGAGTGTAAAGATAACAATTGAAAGGGCTGCCCCCAAAAGGGGGATCAAAATTATTGCCGCACTTATCATACCGCAATGGCCGGAGGGGACTTTTTAAGCGCATCAAATTCTTTAATGAGATCAGTCACTTCCTCAGGGGAGTGCCCCCCATTTTGGATTTTTATTTTGATCTCTTCACACCTTTGCATCCAATTGCGCTCGTGAATTTTAAGAAGCGTCTCTTTGACAGCAGTTTCTGCCCGATCTAGATTGACTTTTTTTTGTAAGATTTCAGCTAGAAACAATTGGTGTTCGGCATTGGTCAGCGAAGCGGCAATCGCAATTAAGTTGAGGTTTTGCTCTTTTTGATAATGTTTAGAAAAAATCTCTAATAGATCTCGACAGATGGGCACAAGAAAATCTTCATGTTGGATGTTTTTTTGAATCCACTCCATAATAGGGTGATTGATTTGATCGACTAAGAGCATCCAACGCAGAAGATCCATTTCTAAGACTTTATTAGGATCGATATCAATTTGAGAAAGGGAGACATTTCTAGGAACAAATTCTTTGATCTGTTTGAATTGTGGGACAACAACTGATTCGGGGACTTGAACAAGTGCAGCGAGCCGCTTTAATCCCTCATGCACCATGAGGGGGTGTTCCCATTCATGGATCGCTTTGACAACGGTGCGCACAATTTCATTCTTCCCGGCAGGGGTTAACATATTGCCCTTTTTAGAGGTAAATGCGACTAAAAAGGGTAAATATTCTTCAGCAGACTCAATTTTTTGCATCATGCCGGGAACCCCCTGTTCGGATAAGATCGTATCCGGATCCTCCCCTTCAGCAAACCGAATCACATCGACTTCAATTGCTTGTTTTTGAAAGAGTTGCCCTACTTTAACAGCGGCTTCCTGCCCCGCATTATCCCCATCAAATGCGATATAGACCTTTTTCACGCCCAGTTTAATCAGCTCTTTAACATGCGTTTCGCCAAAGGCAGTCCCTTGACTTGCCACTGTGAAATCAAAGCCCTCTTCTATTAAGCGCAGTGCATCAATTTGCCCTTCGACGATCAATGCTCGATATTCTTTAGCAATTCTTTTGCGCGAATAATACATCCCAAATAGATAATGAGATTTTTTAAAGAGGAGCGTCTCGGGAGAGTTGATATATTTTGGACCAAAAACCCCCTCATCCATTTTGCGACATGAAAATCCCACAACATTTTTAAACATATCGTGCATGGGAATGGCGACACGCGAAGTGAAAAAGGCTCGATAACGCTGATTGTGCTTTTTAACAAGGCCCACTTCTTCTAAATCTTCAAGGGAATACCCCTTTTTCTTCATCATATTGATAAATACATGATCGTCTTTAGGCGCATATCCAAACTGAAACACTTTAATGAACTTGAGATCAAGCCCCCTTTCATATAAATAATTTAAAGCATGATGCCCTTCATCGGAATAGAGAAGATAAAAGTGATAAAACCGCGCTGCATCATTCATGATGTCTTTGAGCTTTGAAACCGTGGCTTGCTTCTTTTGCTCTTGGATATCCGATTCTTGCAGAGCAACGCCGAACTTTTCTGCGAGAGTTTTCACCGCCTCAGCAAAACTCATTTTCATGTAGTTCATTAAAAAGGCAATCGCATCTCCATGAGCGCCACAACCAAAGCAGTGGTAATGATGATCCCCTTTCTGCAATAAAAAAGAGGGCGATTTTTCATTGTGAAAAGGGCAAAGCCCTTTATAATAAGCACCGGATCGTTGCAATTTGACATACGAGGAGACAACTTCGATTAAGTCGACCTTTGAACGTAACTCCTCTAAACTTTCTCTAGTATATCCCATAGCACTCAAATGATATATTTTAAATAGTCGTCATCTCGACTTTGTACATTTTTCGGCGCGATTTTCACAATCTTTTGATATCCAATCGGTTACTAATTCCTGTAATGGCGTATTCAAGGCGATTGCAGGAATTAGTAACCGATTGTATGTCAAAATCTTGCAAAACTTGCGTCCGAAAATTGTACAAAGTCGAGATCATATCAAAATGGGGAATTGCTCTAAAGTTACAAATGCGATAACATTGCATTTTATAAACCTAATTTTTTTCATATTTGATTATGAAACAAGATCATTCAGTTCCAAAAGGATTTCAAAAAAAAGTCTACACGAAGCTCAGTGCATCCAAAATTACCGACCAAGTTTCAAGTTCTATTTCGCAAATCGGAGCCTCAAAGGGGACTAAAATTGTAGCTACATCCGTAAATAATAATTTGCGAGAGGGCTTTAAAAAAATGTTCCTTCCCCTTCTGATTGATATTTTTGAATTAAGACAGGCGACGCAAAATTTTAAAAACCGGATGTTTTCTGAAGAATTGATTGAAACGTCAATTGCCGATCAGCCTCCGGAGCAAATTTTAGAAAAGCTAGAAGAAATCCAGATGCAAATCCAAGAAGCTCAAAACTGGTGCGAGGGAGTGGTTGTTCAGATTTCTAAAGGTATTCACGAAGCAAAAGTCCTTTTAGAAGAGATTGAACATCTCAATAGAGACGAAAGAAAAAAAGCAAAAAAGACCAAGACATTTTTAAAATCCATCATTAATTTATTCAATAAAACAGCGGATGATTCCAATGACGGCCATTAAAACGACACCGATGATGGCACAATGGCAAGAGTGCAAACAGAAAGCCAAAGGAGCTCTTCTTTTATTTCGCTTAGGGGATTTTTATGAAGCCTTTTATGATGATGCCACCCGTTTATCCGATCTTCTCGATATCACTTTAACTAAACGACAAGATATTCCGATGGCAGGAATCCCGGCCCACACCATCGAGCAATATCTCGAACGCCTCATTGCTAAAAAAATGGTCGTTGCCATTGCAGAACAAGTGGAAGATCCCAAGGTTGCTAAGGGGATCGTTCGTCGAGAGATCACACAAATTGTTTCTCCGGCTACTTATATTCCCACCCATATAGCGCCCCACATTCAAAACAATTTTTTTGCCTCCATTGCAGAGGTCAATGCGACACTCGGATTATCCCTGATCGACCTCTCAACGGCGGAACTCGCCACAATGCAACTCGATAATTTTGATCAACTCTATGATGAGCTCATCAAAAAAAAACCTAAAGAGCTTTTAATCTCTGAAAAATTTGCTAAGAATCACGGTGATTTGATTGCTCAAATTGAAAAAGCGCTCGATATCCGGATCGCTCTTTGTGAAAATCACGCCTTTAATCTCGAGCAATCCCTTCACCGTTTGACAAAGCACTTTAAGACTCAGAACTTAGATGGTTTCGGCTTAAGAGGACTCACAGCAGCTATTTGTAGCTTGGGAGCTCTTTTTTCCTATATCAGGGATGAACTCAATTTGTCTCTTGATTCGATGACAACGGTTGCGCTCCTCTCGCTCAATCACACCATGAATGTCGACCATACGACGCTCAGACATCTCGAAATTATCGAATCCGAACATAAAGACTCCCACAACACGCTTCTTGACTTGCTCGATCAAACACAGACGGCGATGGGGGCTCGCCTTTTTCGCTCATGGATAACGCATCCGCTCATTCGCATTGAATCGATCACTAAACGCCAACAAGCCATTCAAGAGCTTCTCGACCACCCTTCTCTTCTCTATGATCTAAAACGAGCACTTCATTCTATTAAAGATTTACAACGCCTTACAATCAAAATCGAATCAAAGACAATCCACCCCAAAGAGCTCACCGCATACCAAAGTTCACTGCAAATCATTCCCCTGATTAAAGAGCTCATTCAAACTTTACAATCCCCTTTGATTGGGCAAATTGATCAATCCCTTTGCAATACCGATACCATGACGCAATTGGTGAAAGCTGCAATTAGTGATGACCCACCTGTTAAATTAAATCAGGGTGGGGCAATCCGAGATGGCTACCACCCCCCCTTAGATGAATTGAGATCATTAAAAAAAAGTGCTCAAACGTATCTCTCAAATTATCAAATCCGCCTACGCGAAGAGTTGGATATTAAAACATTGCGGGTTAGTTTTAATCGGGCCTTCGGGTATTACATTGAGGTGAGTAAAGCGCAGTCTCTGCGCATGCCAAACACCTTTGAAAAACGCCAAACCCTTGTGAATGCCGAACGCTTTATTTCTCAAGAACTCAAAGAATTCGAATCTAAAATCCTCAATGCCGAATCACAAATTGAGCTCTTAGAAGAAACGCTCTATTCCTCCCTACTCGACACGCTTAAAAAGCATACTCAAGACATTACGGCCATTTCTAAGGGAATTGCACGGCTAGATTGCCTCCTTTCGCTGGCACTTGTTGCCCGAGAACACCGCTATACATGCCCTATCGTTGATCACTCATCCATTCTTAAAATTGTAGACGGTCGCCATCCTGTCATTGAAAAAACACTGAAGGACGATTCCTTTATTCCCAATGACACCGATCTCAATGAATCCGAAAAGATGATGATGATTACAGGCCCCAATATGGCGGGTAAATCAACCTATATTCGCCAAGTGGCTTTGATCGTGTTGATGGCGCAAATGGGCTCTTTTGTTCCGGCTACACACGCACATATTGGAGTGATTAAACGCCTTTTCACCCGCATTGGCGCAAGTGATGATCTTTCTCGGGGACTTTCAACATTTATGGTTGAAATGGCGGAAACAGCCGGCATTTTAAATCGAAAATGCGAACAATCATTGATTATTCTCGATGAAATTGGCCGAGGGACATCGACATATGATGGCATTGCTATTGCATCTTCTGTAGCGCAATTTCTTATTTCCCCATTGGCTACAGCTCCAAAAACCCTCTTTGCAACCCATTATTTTGAATTGACTGAGCTTGAAAAGGAGTTCAATGGGATAACCAATTATCGCGTTGCCGTGAAAGAAACCGAGAACCAAGTCATCTTTCTAAGAAAAATCATTAAAGGCGCTGCTGATAAAAGCTATGGAATTCACGTGGCTCAACTCGCGGGAGTCCCTCTCATTGTTTTACAAAAAGCAAAGCAACTTCTCCACCATCTCGAAAAAAACCCTAAAAAAGAAGGCCCCGACAAACAAATAGCCCACGATGAAAGCGATGATCAACTCCTTCTTTTCGCCCCTTTGGAATCTTCGCGCAAACGCGCTTTATCCTTACTTGAAGAAATCAAACAACTCGATCTAGATGAAATCTCTCCACGTGAAGCCCATCAATTTTTAATAGACTATCAAACCCAATTAAAAGGCTTCCTCTAATATAAGGTTCATACATGGCCGATTTTAATTGGAAAACAGCCCATTTCCCTAAAGAACCCGGTGTCTATCTCATGCGCAATAAAAAAGGCGCCGTATTATATGTCGGGAAAGCTAAAAATTTAAAGACACGCATCTCGCAATATTTCCAAGAGGGCCGCGATACGCGCCAGATGATCCCCTATCTCATTGCGCAAATTGCCCACATCGAAACAATTATTACTCTATCTGAAAAGGAAGCGCTTCTTTTAGAAAATAGTCTCATCAAACAACATAAGCCTAAATATAATGTCCTTCTAAAAGATGATAAAACTTACATCAGCCTCATGATCAACCCAAATGATCAATGGCCGATGCTCCAAATGCTCCGATTTAAAGGCAAACCTAAAGAAAAGGGGCTTTATTTTGGCCCTTATACCAGCGGATTTGCTGCCAGACAAACGTATGAGACGCTCCTTCGCGCTTTCCCTTTGCGTCAATGCTCCGATCGAGAATTAAAATCGAGAGCGCGCCCTTGCCTTCTCTATGACATGAAGCGCTGTATGGCACCTTGTGTTAATCTATGCACCCACGAAGAATACGCTGAACTCGTGACTCATATCGTCCGTTTTTTAAAAGGCAGTGATCTCTCTCTTGTGAGTGATTTAGAAAAAAAGCGCAAACAATATGCCAATGCCCTTGAATTTGAAAAAGCAGCTCTCATTCACGAACAAATTAAAGCTCTAAAACAGGTCATTGAGCACCATCGCTATACAACGCGGTTTGACATTGATGATACGGATGTCCTTGCTATCGTACGTAAAGAAATGGGAGAAGCTTGCATTGCCAAAATCCTTATTCGATCGGGACGATTTACCGACTCAAGATGCTTTTATATCCCTTCTACACTCCAAACGGATGATGAAGTATTAACCACATTTATTTTGCAACACTATGCAACGCTCACACTCCCCCCACAAATCTTTACCCCCATGCCTCTTCACCATGCCATTGCTGAAATTCTTGAAGAAATGGGACATGAAAAACCCAAGTTAGTGACCCCTCGAAAAGGGGAAAAGAAAAATCTCATTGCAATGGCAGAAAAAAATGCATCTGCCTTTTTAGAAAGTCACACTAAAAAAGAACAAGAAGCACAAGAACTTTTAATGCAACTCCAAGAAGTTTGTCAGCTGAGTCATTTCCCTTCACGCATTGAATGCTTTGACACTTCCCATATGTCAATGGAAAACCCCGTTGCGAGTATGGCCGTCTTTATCAATGGGAAAAAAAGCAAAAACGAGTCCCGCCTCTATAAAATCAAACATGCCGAAAAATCTGAAGATTACTATTCTATGAAGGAAACACTTGAAAGGCGCCTTTCTCGTGGAAAAAAAGAGGATCATCTGCCCAATCTCATTATCTTAGACGGAGGCAAGGGACAACTCAATTTAGCTAAAAAAATACTGAGCGATTTAAATATTGTTGTCTGTGATTTAATTGCTTTTGCTAAAGAAGAAGCGCGCCATGATAAGGGATTATCTGCTGAGCGCATTTTCACAACGCTTCACGACAACCCAATTTCTCTCCCCCTTAAATCCCCTCTTCAATTTTTCCTACAGAACATACGCGATGACGCACATGACATGGCGATCAACTACTACCGAAAACAAAAAAGCAAATCATTAATCTCGAGCTCGCTTGATACTATTGAAGGAATAGGCCCAAAAAAACGAGCCCTTCTCTTAACCCATTTCGGATCTGTGAAAGCAATCCAAAGGGCCTCGCTAGAAGAAATCACACAAGTTAAAGGCATCTCCCAAACAGATGCCAAAAACATCAAAAAAGCCCTCAATATCGTTAGTGATTAATGACCAAGCGTTAGAAGGAACTTTTTCTGATACCCTAAACGCTGCGCTAGGAGCTGTCCCAGCTCTCTTTCAAGTTGGAGAATCATCTGATCATCTTGAAAATCAACATCCTCTAGAGGAGCCACTACTTCAATATGACTATCTGCATGAATAACAATTTGAATCTGTGCTTTGGGATTTTGAAGAGCCTTTCTCCAGTATTCTTGAACATACGATTTGATCAGACTCTCGTCAATTTTGATCTCACAGGCCTTCATCTTTAAGGTGATATAGCTTTTGCGATACAAAAAACTAAAAACGAGTAACAGAAGCAGGCCGTAAACTCCAATAGCTGTCCCAATATAAGTCAAATCATCTGCTCTTTCACTGAGAAACTCATAACAAAAGAATCTCAATTGGGGCGCAAATGAGAGCGCTATGAATAATGCCGACAGACAAAAAGTACTCAATACAACAAACAAGTGCAGCATTGATGATAGGTAATAAGACAACCTCATAAAGAGCTTTCTTCCTAAATAGATTAAAATTCCTCTGAGTATTCGTTAAGGGTCTCTTCACTCACTTCTTTTTCATCTGTTGCATTATCTTTCATCTTTTCTGCAAGAAGATTTTCTAAATCCTCTTCAGGCAGTAGATTCTTAAAGATAATGTGCACACTTGCCACATGCAACCCCGTTAATTTAACGATATCATCAACGAGTTTAGATTGAATTTCCTCTGATTTTTGAGGAATTGAAATTCCATAAGCAATATTAAGCTCGATTTTGAGATTAACCGAATGACTTTTTGAGTCTTGTTCGACATAAATCCCTTTAACGCGCTCGACTCCCTCACGGCCAAGCAAATTATCAAAAAGATTCCCTTCAAGAAGAGAGATCCCTTCAATATTGGAAAGACATTTGATTGTAATTGCCTGAAATACACGCGTCTCAATATCCCGAACAAAAACAGTATCGGCATAATTGAGCTCTTTAGGATCGATCTCCGTAAAACTCATTTGATCTTTCTTAGAAAGTTGTGATAGTTGATCTTCATTTTTCATATATATCCGCCTCATATTTAGAGAGGCTATTATCCTCTCTATTTGACTTTATCAATTATGAAATAAAGTTTCATTTTAGTATAGTGGTATCCTTAACTCACATTTCTCACAAAATTGGGAAGGAGGCTTTTATGATCGCATCACCTTATATTCTAATGCCCTTATTGCTCTTTATCGCCTATCTCACTTCGAGATTTGCAATTAAAAAAAATAGAGACCCCTATTTTTGGTTTGGATTAGGCTTTTTATTCGGTATATTAGCCCCACTCATTTTGACCTTCTTGCCGCGGGTTGTCAAAAAAGAGGATATAATGGATCAAATCCCTTTAGATCTGACGCCAAAATCCCCTGAGCCCCCTTTTCCTCATATGGATTGGTACTATCTCGATCAAAGCCATCAACAAATTGGACCGCTTAGCTTTCAATTATTTAAAGATGCATATGAGGCCGGGCATATTCAAAATGATTCGTATATCTGGAATGACTCAATGACGGAATGGGTTGTCTTATCGACAAAAGAAAATATTTTAGAGACATTAAAACCCGAGCTATAGCTTTATACCGAAAAGCCGACTTCGCTCTAATCTTTGATAAAAAAAAAGCCGATAAAAATATCGGCTTTTTTTGACTCTTAAGCTAATGCCTACCAGCTAGCTTTATACATACCCGGAATCAGTCCGGAATTAGCAAACTCTCTAAAGCAAAGACGTGAGATTTTAAATTTTCTCAAATACCCTCTAGGACGTCCTGTCATCGAACAACGGTTTCTCGCTCTGATTGGAGATGAGTTGCGTGGGAGCTTATTGAGCTTAATCATAGCCTCTTTTTTCTCTTCTTCAGTTGAATAAGGACTGCTAATGATTTTTTTTAGAGCTTGGCGCTTTTCATAATAGCTATTTATGAGTTTCTGACGCTTTTTCTCTTTTTCAAATTGTGATGATCTTGCCATACTTTCCTAAAGTGTTATTTTTTTCTTGCTGGTCCTTTTTGCCTTTGTTTGCGATTAGGGTCTTTTTTGTTAATGACGTAGACTCGTCCACGTCTTCTTACAATTTTATCTCCCTTAAGAGGATCAGCTTTAACAGAAGCTTTAACTCGCATAATTACCTCGTTTTGAGTACTATACACCATTATTTAATATTTATTTCTTTAATCTCTTTCTCTGCTATGGAAAGAATGCTTCAATCAAAGCAAATCATAGATAATGATGTGGATATGTATCATAGTAGAGAAGGGAATAAAAAACAATCCAAGTTTAAAAAAACTCCCTTGAATTACGGGCGGTGTATACCGTTAATGGGCGAATACGGTTTTTTAGATCTAATCTCTAAATCAAGTTTTCTTTGTAATTCCTTCGATTTTTGATGATCGCTGATCGGATTGGCATCATTGTAGATATATAAAACTTGATCAACAAATTGATAATGGTGTTCGGCAGCCATTTCAAGCATCGGAAACATAATCGCTAAATCCCACGACATAGCATAAAAATTTCCTTGATAAAGCAAATCTTCTTTTTTAATTTGCTTAAACAGCCATGATTTAAATGTTTTAAGATGACTTGCTCCATGAGGAAATGATCTAAGCTTTTGCTGTTTCAACCTAGAATAGGGGATTTTCCTGACAAATCCCATACTCCCTGAATTGCGTTCTCGAAATTGCCCAAAAGTGAGCCAAATAGGTCTTCTTGAATAGACCTCTTCGAGCTTTTTCAGAACATAGGGAGAAGAGAGCGCATCATCCCCATCAAGCAATAAAATAACATCGTTATCATCCGTATGGTCGTAGACGGCATGATAAATATTTTCTAAAGCGCCACAATTTTTTGTATTATTAACTAAAGTAATGAGATGTCCTTTAGGATGAGTCTTTTTCAACTCTTCCACAATCTCTTGAGTTCTATCACTTGACGCATCATTAATATAAATAATTTTATAGTTGGCGTGGTTTTGGTTTAAAGCACTCGTCAAATTCCATCGGCAGTATTTCTCATTATTAAATGACGGAATAATAATACTAAACTTTTCATCTGCATTTAAAAACATGAAGATCGGATTAAAGAAGAGCGCAATTAAAAAAAACTTTATAAAATAATTCATAATTTTACTTTTTTTTCATTAAAATTTTTGAGTTTTTGATCTTATGTTTCTTTAAAAATTTTGACAATCTATATTTTATTTATCTCGAGAGTGATTAATCTCTCCCTAGAGAACAAATACTTCGAGGCCTTCAGGCCCAAAATAAGTTACAAAGTCGAGATAAAGCGCTTGATGATTATCAAATCAGTTGTTATCATTTGCGTCATCTACAATGAGGTTTGACAATGAAAAGAACATACCAACCAAGCAAAAAAAAGCGCAAGTCGACTAACGGCTTTCGAGTTAAAATGAAGACGGCAAATGGCCGCAATGTGATCAATAGAAGACGCCGTCACGGCAGAAAAAAATTGACCGCTTAAGCTTTTTACCCAACTGAGGCGAGATAAATCGCAGCAGTGCTTTTCAAAGGGCACTAACCCGAACCTAATGGGGAGAAGCTCCGCGAGCTATTCATATTATTTCAGGCCCATTTATTTCGATATATGGGTCTTTTATTTCACTTAAAACCCGTAAATTGCTCCTTGGACTTTTCATATCTAAAATCACATCGCCTTTTAAAACGCTCGGAATTTAAAAGAGTTTCATTCCAAGGAAAACGTTTTTTTTCTAAATATTGCTGTATCCACTATCAACATGGAAACCCATCATCTGCTCGTTTGGGGATCACAGTCACAAAAAAATTTGGATCTGCCCCTGAAAGAAATGCTTTTAAACGCAAAATTAGAGAAATTTTTCGACATAAAAGAGCTTCACTCCCAAGCACACTTGAACTCAATATACGCCCCATCCTTTCCAAAAAACAGATGGATTGGACCTATTTTACCCAAGATATAACAACAGCCCTTTCACAATTAGAAGCTAATACCATTCGCAAGAAATAACAGCCAATTTGAGTGCGTCCCATATGAGTAAACATCTTATTCAACTCAATCAAGAACAGTATCGCGCGGTCACTTCAACAGAAGGGCGTATTCTCATTCTTGCCGGAGCGGGATCGGGGAAAACCTCCGTATTGATCTGTAGAATGGTTCACCTAATCCAAAATTGTGGCATTGATCCCACTTGTATTCTTGGATTGACATTTACAAATAAAGCTGCAGGGGAAATGAAAAGCCGCATGAAGCGATTTATCCCCGCTAAGCAAGCGGAAAAAATCCATCTGTGCACCTTTCATAGCTTTTGCTTTCATCTATTAAAAAAAGAAATCCACCACCTTGGCTATACCGATAAATTTAGTATTTACGATGAGCGCGATATCCGAAGGCTCATGACCCAAATTTGTAAACAATATGAAAAGGAAGATGAACCCCTCCCTGTTTCAGAAGATTTAATGGGCAATGTCAAAAAAGTGATGCAGGGCAAGGAAGTCGACGATAAAAATAAGACGTTTGAAGCGATTGCCAAAGATTTTAAAATGACTTTGAGAGCCTATAATGCGGTCGATTTTGATGGGCTCATTGAGCTCACTGCAGAACTCTTCAAACAACATCCTGAGATTTTAGCAAAATATCAAGATCGTTATCGTTATATTATGATTGATGAATATCAAGACACAAATCCTGCTCAGTACGAGATTGCGTCCCTCCTCTCTAAACACCACCGGAATTTATGTGTTGTGGGGGATGATGATCAGTCGATTTATGGGTGGCGAGGGGCAGAAGTCAAGCACATTCTCGAATTTGAATATGATATTTTAATCAAACTCGAACAAAATTACCGCTCTACACGCATGATCCTCGATGCCGCCAACCAAGTAATCCGCAATAACCAACTACGCCATGATAAGACAATGTGGTGTCATCGATCTGAAACGGAAATGATTCATATCTTTCATGCCCCGGATGAACAGAAAGAAGCCGAAGGAATTATTTCAAGGCTCCTTATTTTGAGAAAAGATTTCAATATGAAATGGAAAGATATGGCCATTTTATACCGCTCAAATATTTTAACACGCCCCCTTGAGCTCGCATTGATGAACACTCCATGGAAAACCGATACAGGAGAATTTAAGCGGGGCATCCCCTATAAAATCGCAGAAGGAAGCGAATTTTACACCCGTGCAGAAATCAAAGATCTCTTTGCCTATTTGAGAGTCATTGAAAACCCTCAAGATCAAGAGGCGCTTCTTCGCATTATTAATTATCCGCGCAGAGGGATTTCGACTCAAACGATTGACCAACTCACACAATACAATCGAAAAGAAAAGATCCCCCTTTGGTCTCTGCTTTCTGATTTAGCACAAGAAAAAATCACCCTTTCTTTTTTAAATCCAAGAGCCTTAAAAGCCATTCAAACTTTTATCTCGTTAATGAATGATATGAAGACTCGCTTTGAAACTCAACCACTCCATCAGTCGCTCAAAGATCTTGTTGATCTCATTCAATACAAACAAACGGTAAAAGACGAAGTTAAATCGGAAAAAGCAGCTGAATTTAGAGAAAATAATGTCGATCAACTGATCCGACTCCTTAAAGATTATGAAGAGAGTCAAGAAAACGCCTCTCTTCATGATTTCGTTCATGACATTATCCTAGATGTCAAAGACTATAAGCGCAATCACAGGGATAATGATGATCGGCTCAATCTACTCACCTTTCACAGCGCCAAAGGCTTGGAATTTGATGCCTGCTTTATCCTTGGGGTAGAAGATCATCTTATCCCGCATGAAAAAAGTCTTCTCCAAACCGGAGTGGAAGAAGAGCGGCGTCTTCTCTATGTTGCCATGACGCGCGCTAAACAATTTCTCACCATTAGCATGTCTCGAGCAAGAACGCGCTATGGAAAACCGCAACCCTCAAATCCCTCTCGATTTCTCTTTGAAATCCCTAAAACGCTCATGAAAACATCCGCATGGGATTTCCCCGAGCCTTATCAGCCCATTTCGGACATCTAGTGTGAGTATCTAGTGTTTCTGTGGTTTTTTTTGCTCTTCAATGTAGCGAATTAACTCATTTCCATCATGACGCGTCATGGCAGAATCCGAATGCTGTAATTTTTCAGCGAATCGGCGCGCCGTTAAGAACTCTTTTTCTCCGATGAAGTGTTCAGCAAGAAGCTGATTGAGTTGACACAGCCTCTCTTGAGAAATCTTTTGATCTTTTAAAACCCTATTGATCATTGCAATGGCATGATTAGGTTTGCTCTCATGTAGCACTTGAAAATCGAGAATTGCAATGCGCATTTTTGCATTAGCGAGCTCATCCCCTTTGAGACGTAAAATTTTTCGTCTTAGTTTAATTGCTTCTTCCGAATCCCTTTTTCCTTCTTGGATATATGCCGTATACTTTTCAACTAAGAAAAAACCATTTTTCTTCTGCTTCAATCCCGCATCTAAAAAATGTTGAATGAGTATTGGGGTATTCAGAGATAACGCTCTTTGATAAGCTTTGATTAAATCTTCCATCACCGGCTTTGTTAACAAGCGATCTTTGAGATCAACTAAGGATAAATATTCTTCATATACCCACTTTAGTTTCTCAGCAAATTCATCTCTTCCTTTAGAGGGAAAGCTCAATCGTTTAATCTCTTCCCCTTCTGAATTGAGCATGACAAGCGTAGGAAAAGAATCGATTTGAAATTGCTCTTTCAATGCATAATTTGTTTCGATTTCCCTTTTGGACTGTTGTTTTATCGAGGCAAAATCAGCTATAACAAAAATAAATTCATTCCCCACAAGCTCATAGAAAGCAGGCTGATTGAAAACCTCATCAAAAAGGCGTTTACTCCATGGGCATTCATCTGTTGAGAGAAAGCATAATAGGGCAGGTTTTTGATACGCTTTCATCAACTCAAATCCCTTATCATATTCATAAGTCAGGGGCAAAGAATTCGGCATTGCCACACCGATTCTTTGGGCACAAAGAAGCGCGCACACCATTAAAAAAAAGATTTCTCGTCGCCTTGCCAAGCATTTGCGATCAATCAAAAATTCTATCATAGAAAAAAGCCTATCGTTCATGTATTATTACGGGATAATGACAACTCAGATTCATATACCGAAATAAATTGAAGAATCGGTTTTTATCTTCGCCGGCATCTTCGACTTTTTATCCATAATTTTTTGAGCTATCTTCAATAGGTTCAAAAAATTATGCCGGCTAAAGCCTGATAAAAATTCGAAACGCCCTCTTTGCTAAAATTCCAATTCTTCAACTCATTTCGGTATACATCAATTTCCGGTTAAATGTCTATAAACTCGACTTTCCGAAGATGAGTTAAACATAAAAAGGTATAAACTATTTCAACATTTATATTAAGACATTGCAAAGAAAATCTTAGAAAATGCACTTTATCCGGGCTAGAGCAAACACCCGGGCTCATTTTTTTAACCTATCCCAAACACATTCCCGTGTTTGAAAAACCGGTCATTTTATTGACTTTAGATGCTCCCATCCTGAGCGAATCCGACCAATTGGATGATTTATTTCTCATTGACGGAACATGGAAATACGCAGCCGTTATGGAAAAGATAACCCTACAAAAAAACCCTCATCTCATTAAAAGAAGCTTGCCAAGTGGACTCAAAACGAGCTATCCCCGCAAGCAAACGGGATGTATCGACCCCGAGCGCGGTCTCGCCTCAATTGAAGCCCTCTATGCCGCTCATCTCATTACAAAGCGCCCTCATCAACATCTTCTCGATCGCTACTATTGGAAGGACGCTTTTTTAGAAATCAACGCTTCAATCTTAAAAAAATCCTCTCTATGAACAGAGGTCAAGCGAGGGTAAGCCCCACTTCAAAGATCATAAAGATAATTAACAAGGCAAATAAAAGACGTCCTCCCGGTACTTCTCCATGCACCTCTTGCCGGTGCCTTTTAGAATAGCGCTTTATCCATACCATGAGAGTCGGCAACATCCCTAAGAGCAACACACAGCCAATTCCTCCCGCGTAATTGAGGGCAGCAAAGAAAATCGTGGGATTTGTCGTACTGATAATGACAGGAGGCACAAAGACGAGAAGAGCCATAAGCGCTCGACTAGATAGTGTACTTTTAGCTTTAAACCCATCTAGAAAAAAGTCAACTAGCCCCATGGTTACGCCTAAAAATGATGTGGTCATCGCAAAGAAAGCAAAAGCCCCGCCTATAAAGATCAAAGGGGCATGGGGTAAAAAATATTGAAGCGGCTCGATAGCAATAGCACCTACTTGTTTTGCATGTAAAAGACCATGCTCTCCTTCTAAAGGAATAATTCCTTTGAACACGAGATCCCAAATCACATAAATCACAAAAGGAATCGTGCTTCCAATGATAATGGATTTTCTGGCCATCTCTCGATTTTTTCCGCAATACGAAAGAAGGCTTGGAACGACCCCCTGATAACTAAATGTTGTAAATAAAATAGGAAGCGCAGGCGCTGCATATTTAAAATCAATCACTTTCAAATTCGTTAATTTAATTTTATCAATACCCAAAGTAATAAAGGCGCAATATGTCACAGCGAGAGCAATCATCAACACTAAGTTAATCTTATGTATCGCATTGTGACCGGCTAGAACAAATCCCCCAAAGAGGAGTGTAAAGCATAAAATGCCCAAAAAAGCATGGGAACTGCTAAAGAAAAAAGTATTTAGGACGCCGCCGCCGCCCGTTACATAAGCAATCGTCAAGCTATAGAAGAGAAACAGATAGAGCAATAAGGCAATGACTTTTCCGACAGGCCCGAGATAATGCCGGGAAAGAGAAAGAATATTGGTATCTTTGGGCATCGTCAAAGCGACCTCAAGCAAGAGCAGTCCCGTAATTAAACTAAACAACCAGCATAAAACATAGATGCACACGGCAGGTAAAAACCCGGCTTGAGCCGTCGCGATCGGCAGGGCAAGCATCCCGGCTCCGATGGCTGTTCCACCGACAAGCAATGCCCCATTAAATACTTTTTTTTTTGAAAATTCCACTTGTTTATCCCTCTTTCAGCGCTATTGTACTCAAAAAGCTGCAAAATCAACTCTAAGAACCTGATAATGAATTAAATAAACTCAAGACCCGGGTTGTTTACGTATCATTCCAATACCACGTAGACACAAAATCATGCCGCATCGATTTTTTTTAGCCTAGAATTTTCATAGGTTAAAAGTCCTAAATCGATTAAACTACTCAAAAAAACCCAACTTATGACACGGCGTGCTTCCAAAAATATACACTAAAAAACAACACGGTATTTCTCTCAACCAAATTGATCCCGATGCACTATACGTTATCATAACCCTTCAAAAAGCGGGATACACCTCTTACCTTGTTGGAGGAAGCATTCGAGACCTTCTTCTAGGACATACGCCAAAAGACTTCGATATTTCAACCTCAGCAAGACCGGAAGAAATCAAAGCCTTATTTAAAGGCCGATGCCTTTTAATCGGACGTCGTTTTCGACTCGCTCATATTCGCTTTAAAGCTAAAATTATTGAGGTGGCCACGTTTAGAAGTGGGAACACTGAGGGTGAAAATCTCATTATCCAGGATAATACTTGGGGTACCCCGGAAGAAGATGTCCTGCGACGCGATTTTAAAATCAACGGTCTTTTTTTTGACCCCACTTCAGAAACTATTATTGATTATGTTGGTGGTTTTGAAGATTTTCAAATGAAAAAGCTCGAAGTGATCGGCGAGCCCTATATTCGGTTTAAACAAGATCCCGTCCGCATGATTCGCCTGCTTAAATTTTTGGCTCGATTCGATCTGCAAATTGATGAAAAGATGAAAATCGACTTTTTAGAATGCCGACAAGAAATTTTAAAAAGCTCTCAAGCACGTATTTTAGAAGAAATTATGCGCATGCTCCATTCCGGAGCAGCCTCAAAATTTATCCGTTTAATGTCAGACTGGGGCCTCTTGCAACAGTTACTTCCGGAGCTCTCTTCTTTCTTTGAGCACGATCCAAATCATCTGATTTATCGTTATTTAGATGAAATTGATTCGATGATCAAATCGCACCCTCAAATTAAGATCGATCGCTCTATTTTAATTGCTTGCTTAATTTTCCCTCTTGTCGATTCTCACATTAAAACGCAACTGATGGAAAAACCAAAACCACCCCATTCAGGACAAATCCAAACGGTCGCAAAATCGTTAATCGACACCTGTTTTCATCCCTTTTTTCAGCTCTCAAGAAAAATAAAAGGAGAAGTTCTCTATCTAATTTCACTACAGTATCGCCTTGTCCCCCTTAAATCGGATGCTAAAATCCACTATCGTATTCCCGGATCTCCTTCATTTACTCTCGGATTAAAATTCTTGAACTTAAGAGCACGCATCAACCGCGATCTGCAACCGATGTGGTCTGCTTGGAAAACGGCCTATGAAGAAATGAGACAACCGCCTTCTTTTTTTACCCCCCGAAAGCGTTTCCGTAAAAAACGAAGAAAATAAGCTTTGGCTTAAATTAATCTATTGGAGTTTCGATATATAAGATCATCAGTTATGCTAAAAAAACTCACCCTTGAAAATACGCTCAACACCCATTATCTCGGCCCCCATATCGATGAAGGCCCCCTCCCGGCCGTGTTTTATTTCTGCATTTCCGCACAAGATTCTCTATCATTGGATCCCATACATCAACCGGCGCGCGCCTGCGCAGATCAATCCTTGCGCATCTTCAGCGTTGATCTCCCCTTTCATGAGAGTTATATCTCTCCGGATGAAGAACCTATCCGCCGCTGGGCCGAAGCCTTAAAGCGCGGAACTGATTTTATCTCTCCCTTTTGCGATCAAATGCGCCAACTCATCGATGAGTTAGTCAATCGTCAAGTGATCGATCCCGACAAAATAGGTTTGATGGGTCTATCAAGGGGCGTATTGCTCGCCTGTCACCTCGCTCTACATATCCAAACGAAAGCCATTTTAGGATTTTCCCCACTACTTCGTTTTGATACGATTGCAGATTTCTCAAATGAAGAACAAAAGCTGATCGATCGCTTGAGTCTTTTTAACTATTTGGATACGCTCTATTCAAAAACCTTTCGCTTTTATATGGGCAATTGCGACACCAAAACATCAACTAAGACCTGTATGGATTTTATCTTACACTTAGCCGATCGAGCTTATGAGAAGGGATTGCGCTCTTCCCCCATTGAACTGATCATTGGCCCTTCTATCGGTTATAAAGGACATGGAACAACAAAAGAGACATTTACACAGGGAGCTCAATGGCTTAAAAGTCAACTGATTGAGGTATCACATTGAAACAACCACCGCCGATTTTGCCAAAAATGCACCGTTGTGATCTTTTTATATCAGCCGCAGAACCAAGTGGTGACCTGCATGGCGCTGAAATTTTAAAATATCTCTACCCTTATGCATTAAATATCCATGGCATTGCGGGCCCTAGAATGCGCAAACTAGGACTTGAGACGCACTATCGCGCAGAAGATTTCAATGTCATGGGATTTTCCGATGTGCTCTTTGCTCTTCCCAAACTAGTTCGACTATTTAAGAGCGTCAAAAAAACAATTTTGCATTTGAATCCCAAAGTTCTCGTTTTGATTGATTATCCGGGATTCCACCTCAGACTCGCCAAACATTTAAGATATGCCGGATTTACAGGACAAATTGTCCAGTATGTTTGTCCGACAATTTGGGCATGGAAAAAAAATCGCATTCATACAATGAATGCCCATCTAGATCTTCTGTTGACGATTTTACCTTTTGAAACAAAGTATTTTGAATCGTCGCCCTTAAAAGCCCATTTTGTTGGCCACCCTCTTTCAAAAATGATTTCGACAAAGGCCATGTATTCAAAGAAAGACCCCGATTTAGTTGCGATTTTCCCCGGTAGTAGAAAAAAAGAAATCGAGAGAAATCTCCCCCTTCAAATCAAAGCTTGTCATGCCCTAAAAAAACTATCTCCATCACTACACGTCGTCATTTCCGTCGCCGATCGCTCAATCGAACCTTTAATTCGAAAATTCAATATTCATAACTTCCCTCTTGTTCCTTCTGAAGAAACCTATTCTCTGATGCAAAAGTGCTCTTATGCCGTTGCCACATCGGGAACCGTCACTCTTGAGCTTGCACTGCACGGGGTGCCGACTGTTGTCACCTATGCCCTCAGCAAATTCGACCAATTTGTGGCGACTAAAATTTTTAATATTAACCTCCCTTATTACTGCATTGTCAATATCATCTTAGAGGCTGAAATCTATCCGGAACTGATTGGAAGTATGCTGACTCCTCTTTCTCTTCTGAGGGCGCTCAAGCATCTTATTGATCACTGCACACCGGAATCTGAGCGAGAAAAATTCCTAAAACTCAAAGAAGCCCTCACAAATAGAGACGCTTCCATTGAATCGGCTCAAGAAATCATCAAATTGCTATAAAAAAAATTTGAATTGTGGATTTTTTTCACGCTCTTGATTACAATCTAGCCATTGAATTTATTGGCATAAATTGCGTGGAAGATCTTTTCATTATTTACATTGATCGTTTGAAAGCCGGACATGATGAAACCATATCATGTACCGTCCCTCCTGATTTTATGAAAATCGATGAAAATGAGCTCTTTTTCCCGGATGAGGTCACTTTTTCAGGAAAAGTCTATTTGACTGAGGAACATCTCATTATTCATATTGATATTGAAACTACAGCGCAAATGCCATGTAAAATGTGTAACGAATTAAAACGCTTCCCTATTCAAATTAAAGGACATTATTATACCCATCCCCTTGATGAAATAAAAAATGGTCTTTTTGATTTGTCTCTCGTAATCCGAGAGTTAATCTTACTTGAGCTTCCTACTTATTATGAATGTCCTCAAGAAGAATGCGAAGGAAGAGCCGAAGCAAAAAAATATTTAAAAAAAAGCGATGATCGCGAGGGAAATTCCTATCACCCTTTTGCCGATTTAGAAGGAATTTAACCCTTTTTATAACTATACGGAGTTGACCAAATGGCAGTCCCAAGAAACAGAGTCTCTACAGCGCGAAGAAACAGCAGACGCGCGCACCATGCAAAAAAACAAAGAGCAACATGCGAATGTACAAACTGTGGGAAAATCCACCTCCCTCACCGCGCATGTATGCATTGTGGCCACTACAATAACCGCTCACTTATTGCTGGGCAGAGTGGCGATAACGCATAATCTATGACTGAAAACTGTCCCACGATTGGCGTTGATATCTTGGGAGGAGAACGATCCCCACAAGACCTATTAAATGGGCTTTTTGACTGTATTTCTCAAATCAAAATGCCCATTCATCTCGTCTTTTTTGTGACAGCAGATCTGTCTGATTCGTATTCTAAACGACTCATAGAATCCCCTTTTGCGGATTTTATTCGCGTTTCTTTTGTCTCTGCATCTGAGATCATTCAGCTGGATGAACACCCCATTACCGCCGTTAAAACAAAAAAGAATTCATCCATGCACCTGGGGGTCAATGCCCTCAAACACAAAGAGATCGATGCATTCATCAGCATCGGGAATACGGGAGCTCTTCTCACTCTAAGCACTTTGACTCTTAATCTCCTCAAGGGGACAACACGCCCCGCCCTTATTGCAATGATGCCAACAAAAAAAAATCCCGTTGCTGTGATTGATGTGGGCGCTAATGTGACATGCAAACCCCATCAATTTGTAGAATTTGCCGAAATGGGCGTTGCCTTCCAAAAAACGCGAGGTATCGCCAACCCTAGAGTTGGGATTCTCAATATCGGAACGGAAGAAGTCAAGGGAACGCTAGAAATCAGACAAGCGCATCATCACATTGCAATTAAATCGCAGGACAATCCCAATAAACTCTCCAATTTTTTGGGAAATATGGAAAGCCATGATGTCTTTGAAGGCAAAGTTGACGTATTAATTACCGAAGGCTTCACCGGAAATATTTTTTTAAAAACGGCTGAAGCCACGTCTGCCTTTTTAATTCATGAAATCAAGAGCTTACTCGAATCGAAACCCAATCCTCAAATCTCGCACCTTGTCGAGGAGCTTGAAGAGCACTTTTGCCATGAAGCCTACCCGGGCGCTCTTCTTATCGGTTGTGATGGAATTGTCATCAAATGCCATAGTTATTCCGACACCCAATCGATATTCAATGCAATTCAAGAAGCGATGAACCTGATTAAAGAAAAGCTCATAGAAAACATTAATTTTCATTTTGAATAAAAGCCCTAGCTGCAATCCCACTGAGTAGGTATCTACTTGATTATTTTCAAAAATCAAGCTATAATCATTTTTTATTGCTTTCCAATTTTATGGGAGATATGGTTCTTTTTTTTAGGAGCACCACACCTCTCGTGATTCAAAAATTGGAATGTTTAGAAGCCAGCGAAAGCAATGGTCGATTAAGCCAGAGGCTCTTCTACTCAAGTGGGGATGCCGGCGACAAAAAAAAACAACTCTTGAATCACGAGCTGTATATATACACAAACGAACTCAAAAGCTAGTTTCGCTTGACATGGATAGACTTTTTTTTAGTTTAATCACTCGGCGTTGAGTGCGCCTAACTCGAATTTAAAGTGCCTCATTGGCATCGTTTTAACTTTTGAGTTTGTTTATGTATAAATCAATTTTTTAAGGCATCTAGATAATATTGACCCAACTCATTTCGGTATATACCGAAATGAGTTGAAGAGTTGGGGTTTTAGCAAAGATGGCGCTTTGAATTTTTATTAGGCTTTAGCCGGCATAATTTTTTGATCCTATTGAAGATAGCTCGAAAAATTATGAATAAAAAGTCGAAGATGCCAGTGAAGATAAAAACCAATTCTTCAATTTATTTCGGTATATACTGAGATTTTATCTAGTTTGATATGAGGATTTAGTTTGAGCTCAAATAAAGTTATACTTTTGAATATTGAATCAAAAGAAATGCGGCTTGCCATTTTAAAAGCAGGTCAGCTTCAGGATTTAATTGTTGAACGCAAAAAGAGCCGGCAATTAACCGGTAATATTTATAAAGGCAAAGTGATGAATATCCTTCGCAATATTCAATCAGCTTTTATTGATATTAGCGAAGGCGAAAATGGATTTATCCATATTTCGGACATTTTGGAAAATACACAAAAATTCCAGGAAATGTTCGATATGGATTTTGATCTCGATGCTGATATTAGCAATTATAGTCCTAAGAAGCAGCAGGAAGAGGATATCTCCAAATTACTCAAAAAAGATCAGTCTGTTTTAGTTCAGGTTGTGAAAGAACCTATTGGCTCAAAAGGGGCCCGCCTCACATCCAACATCTCCCTTGCGGGTCGCTATCTTGTGATGCTTCCGAATAACCCACATAAAGGGGTGTCGCGTAAAATCCAAGATCCACGGGCAAGAGATCGTTTAAAAAAATTGATCCGCGCTTTTGAAATGCCAAAAGATTTTGGTCTCATTTGTCGTACGGCTAGTGCCGGCGCGACAACGGAACAACTGATTGAGGAAGCAACGGAATTGACAAAGCAATGGAATACAATCGTTGAAGATTTTCATCGCACAGATCGAGCCACATGTCTTTATCAAGAATCAGATCTGATCAAAAAAGCCCTAATGACAGCGATTGACAAACATTTTGACAAGCTTCTCGTTGACAACGCCAAAGTCCATCAAATTTTAGTAAAGCTTCACGACAAATATGCAGGTGATCATAAGGTCAAAATCGAGCTATACCGCGACTCAACCCCTATGTTTGAGCGATTCAATGTGGAAAGGGAAATTGAAAAAGCACTCAAGAGAAAAATATGGCTTCCAAGTGGAGGTTATCTCTTCTTTGATCGCACGGAAGCGATGCATACGATAGATGTCAACTCGGGTCGAAGCACACACAAATCCGATGGAACCCATAATGTTGATGAAACGCTTGTCAAAATCAATATGGAAGCAGCGGAAGAAATTGCAAGACAACTTAAAATCCGCAATGTCGGTGGACTTGTCATCTGTGACTTTATTGATATGCAAACCCGCAAAAACCAGCGACGCGTTCTCGACAAATTTAAAGAGGCCCTTAAAGAAGACTCTGCTAGATGCACCGTATTGGGAATGAGCGAATTTGGTCTTGTAGAAATGACGCGCCAACGCAACCGCGAATCGCTTGCGCAAACCCTATTCACGAATTGCCCCTATTGCAATGGCAATGGCATGATTAAAAACCATGAGAGCGTTTCAATTGAAATGGAAAGAGCTTTAACTAAACTTTTATCCCAACAAAAATACCCGTCTTTAAAATTGACATATCATCCAATGCTTGACCATTATTTAACAACCAATGATAAAGAGCATTTTATAAGACTTGCTAAAAAGTGGCAGTGCCACATTGAATTCGGTATAAGCGATACCCTTCATTTAAATGATTATCAATTTTATTCCACAGAAGAGAAGGAGTTAATTGAAACCTAATGGCGCGCCATTTAAAAGATCTTTTAATTCCCTATCAAAAAAGACAGACGATATCAGGAAAATTACTTCATGTTCTCGATTCTTTTCTTGAAAGTTATGAAGAAGTGGCTCTTTCAAATGGAAAAAACATCGATGAATTGATTGAATCAATGACAAGAATCCTATCTGCCATTGAAAAGCAAATTCTTTCCCCTTATGTTTTCCCTCCCTACCATCAAATGATAAGGCATCCTATTGATTACTATCAGCTTGGGATTGATTTCATTTCACCCCTGATTAAATTAAGTGAATCGACTTTAACGGGAAGCGCATCGATCCGGGCCATTGATCAAGCAATAAAGCATAAAGAAAATGCCATATTATTTGCGAATCATCAAATTGAGGCTGATCCTCAAGTCATTAGCATTATGCTAGAAGAAAACTTCCCGGCCTTAGCTGAAAAGATGATTTTTGTCGCAGGAGAGCGCGTCCTCGTTGATCCACTTGCCGCTCCCTTTAGCATCGGCCGTAATTTGCTCTGCATCTACTCAAAAAAATATATCGATACACCTCCGGAACATCGCGATAAAAAGCAATTACACAACAAAAAAACTATGCAACTCATGAGCGAGCTTCTCACTGAAGGAGGAAAATGCATTTATGTTGCTCCTTCAGGAGGAAGAGATCGCCCCAATGCACAAGGGATTGTAGAACTCGCCCCTTTTGATCCTCAAAGTATTGAGATGTTTTATCTCATGGCTAAAAGATCAAAAACAAAGACCCATTTCTTCCCTTTAAGTTTGGCAACCTATTCAGTTCTCCCCCCTCCTGAAACAACCCAAATCGAACTCGGTGAAAAACGGGTCACTCGAGGTGGCGCCACCCACATTCACTTCGGAACAGCCATTGATATGGAACATATCCCGGGCCTTGATCATTTAGATAAACATAGTCAACGCAAAGTGAAAACGGATTATATTTTTAACCTCGTTAAAACGGCCTATGACAATTTTAATGTCAATTACTAGTGTTTAATTGCAAAAGTCCCCGAGCTTATTTTGATCAGGTTTTTCTGTCTGATGGTCTGTAAAAGTTCAGGGTAGACTTGAGTGAGTCACTCTGAACTTTTACAGACCATCAGGCGGGAAAAGATGATCAAAATAAGCCGGCGGATTTTTGCAATTAGACACTTAGTGTTTGATTGCACAAAAAGATGCCTGATAACGAAATAAAAGTTGAAACACTTAAGCCTCTTATAGTATACCGAAAGTGATTCTATTTACTTTGCTATGGGGGGGTTATGAAACAATTTGTTTTTGCATTATCTTTTTTAGTTTTATCTCAAATTTCCGCTCTGAATTATACGATCATTGAAGATCAATGCCAATTGCAGAGAAAATCCCCGTCCATGCAAAATATTACAACGCGTAAAATTTTGCTCAATAATGGGATCAAAGTCTATATGATTTCCGATCCGAATGCCATTAAATCATCAGCAGCTCTGTCCGTTAAAGTAGGACAATGGCAAGATCCCGATGCTTATCCGGGAACAGCCCACTTTCTAGAACACATGCTCTTTATGGGGAATAGCAAATATCCAAATGAAGAGGAATATCACCACTTTATTGCCGATCATGGCGGGACAAATAATGCTTGGACTTCAACTGATTATACAGTCTATGGCGCCTCCATTAACAACGATGCCTTCCCGGAATTTTTAGACCGGCTCTCACAATTTTTTGTCTCCCCTCTCCTATCTCAGTCTTGTGTGGAACGCGAGTATAAAGCTGTGGATAATGAAAATACGATTTATAATAACAGCGATTCGCGTAGAAAGTGGCGCATTTTAAGCACCACATCCGCAAAAGAGCACCCCTTTTCCCGATTTAGTACCGGAAATTCTCAAACACTCAGCAAAATTCCTCCGGAAACTTTACATGCATGGTTTGAGGAAAATTATGCCCCCGAATATATGACACTCTGCCTCTACTCTAACGAAACGCTCGATGCGATGACAGAAACGTGTAGTCAAACTTTTATCAATATTCCCCATCGCAAAGGCCCCTCTAAACAATATCAACTCATTTTCTCTAATCAGCAAAAAGGCCATGTTGTTTCCGTCAAACCCATTCAAAACATCAAACAGCTCGATCTCACTTGGGAAATCCCCTTTAAAAAGGGAACGCAACTCAATCTCATGTCAGCTAACTTTATTGCCTCTCTTCTTGAAAGCAAAATGGAGGGAAGCCTGTATCAATCCCTCCTAAAACAACATCTAATCGATTCAATTGATGCCGGAGCCTTTCGACTCAGTGATAACAATATCCTCTTCACAATCTCAATCGGCCTCACTGAAAAAGGACTCGATGATAAAGAAGCCGTCATTGAAAAAATCTATCAAACCATAGCAGCTTTGAAAACTAAGCCACTTCCCTCATACCTCTTTCAAGAAATGCAAACCATGCAAACCCTCAATTATGAATTTGAAAATCGCCCCAACGATCCCTTCATGATGGTCATGGAGATGGCAGCCAATTTACAGTATGAAAACTTTGCAACCTTCCCGGAAGAAACACGCATTATCCCCTCTTATAATCCGCATCTTATCCGGGAAATCTTATCCGCACTTACGCCTGATCAATGCCTAACTATTGTCTGTGCTCCTCAAGATGAAGTCGTTCAATATGATCAAGTCGAAGAATACTATGGTATCGAATATACAACTGACTCCATTTCACAAAATGAACTCCAAAAGCTCTCTCATGTCCCGCTTGCAACCGATATTAGAATCCAAGACTCTAACCCTTTCATGCCAACGCATTTAGCCCTGATTGAGCGCTCAGATACTCAGCAACAAGATACGCCTCAAATATTCATTGATCAAGAAGGTGGAGCCCTATTTTATAGAGCAGATCCCGGGTTTTTGACACCGGAAAGTTCTTTAATTGTCTCCATCTCAACGCCCTCTGTAAACCCTTCTCTGACATCCAATGTATGTACATCTCTTTATACTATGATCTTGTCCCAAAAACTCACCCCCATTCAATCGATGAGTAGTGCTGCCGGAATCACAGTCGGTATAGGCTCAAGTGCTGATAAAGAAGATCTGATGATAAGTCTTAGTGGCTATAGTCAAAATGCCTCTAAGGTCATGCTTGAATGCACCCGGATCATGAAATCACCCCATATCACCCGTCATGAGTTTGATCTATATAAACAACTCCTAGTGATCCAGTATCAAAATGCTGAAAAAGCACAACCCATTCGAAAAGGCATAGAACTCTTAAATACAACGCTCTATAACAATGAATACCTTTCTTCAGACAAAGAAAAAATGCTGCTTTCCCTTCAATATGAGGACTTTATAGACTTTACAAGCCATTTATTTGACCGTACTTACCTCAAAGCCTATATGGCCGGCAACTTATATCCTAAAGAGGCGACAAGCCTTTATTCTCAGATGAATCAAACTTTAGGTGGAGCGCCTTTTACTCAAGTCGATTTGGCAAAGCGCAAACTCATCCGTTTTCCTCAAGATCAATCTCCTCTGCAGATTAAGGGCCGCTCCACTCAACTCGGCTCTTCTACTATTCTACTCATCCAATTGGGAGAAAGTGATCCCGAAAAGCTGGCAACTCATTCTATTTTATCCCAAGGAATCGGCTCTTCATTTTTTGATGAATTGCGCACTAAACAACAAACGGGATATCAAGTTGGAGCTCAGGGCATTGAGAGGAATAAGGAACTCATGCATCTTTTCTATGTGCAATCGGCAAACTATAAACCGGAAGATCTCATCAATCGTTATGAGATTTTTCTCAATGAGTGGACAAATCATATCGATACCACCTTATCGCCGGATAAATTCGAAGTGATTCGTCAAACCCTCATTGCAGAGCTCTCTCAACCGGCTGCAAACCTCGATGAATTAGCAATGAAAGATTATAGCCTTGCTTTTGAATATGAGCGCGATTTCGAGCGCATTCATCGTCAGATTAGAGCACTTCAAAATCTCGACTATCCCACGTTCAAAAAAAATGCCATTGATATGGTTTCTAAAAACAATCCACGTCGATTTGCCGTTTTAGTTGAAGGGAAACAAACCGGTGAAGCACCGGTAGAATTAACGCCATCCGACACCTCAAACACCCTCGTGAATTATACCCTCACAACACAAGATGCCATCCGCAAAGACGGCACCTTTTTATGATCTTGCACTGAAAAACCTCTTCCTTCGGATCGAGGAGATTTTTTGATGGATCAAGAAATATTGGCTATATCATATGGTTGGACAGCTTGGACCCAAGGAGATTGCAGCTTAGCTCCATTCAACTATCACATTATTAAAGAGTTAAGGTTTTTATGTTAAGACACTAACCAAAATTCCTATAAAAAATAGGAATTTTGGTTAATTTTTTCTATTTTTTTACTAAAATACCCATTTAAAATAGGAATACCGGTAAATTAAAAAAAGACAATAATCTAGGATGTTATGAGAAATATTTTAAAACTCATTGAAACTCCCTATATCGATGCACAGGCGCTTCTTAAGCTTTTATCCGACTATAAGAGACCTCGAGAGGCGATATTGCGAATGTTAAAAAATGAAGAATTAATCAGACTCAAAAATGGCTTCTATCTTATCAGTGAAAAAATCACCCACGGATCAGTAAAAATCATCCCTTTTGAACAGATAGCAAACCTGCTTTATGGCCCTTCATATGTCAGCATGGAATGGGCATTATCCTTTTACGGAATGATTCCCGAAAGAGCATACACCATTACTAGCATGACATTGGGAAGAAAAAAAGAGTATCATACTCCTGTAGGAGATTTTTCATACTATCCCATATCCTCAGAGAGTTATTCCATAGGAATCACACAAAAAAAAAACCCTGACTATCTCGGAAGTTTTTTAATTGCCAGTCCCGAAAAGGCGCTAGCCGATATAGTCTTTAAGACATGTAAAAACTTGGATAAGTATCAGCTTAAAGATGACTTATTAGAGTCAAAACGAATCGACCAAGAGCGATTACATGAATTAGATAAGGAGTTATTGCATGATATTGTAAGATCTTACCATGCAAAACATGTCCATTATCTCTCAGACATTATAGGAATGTTATGACTTTCGATTCCAGCATCGAACAAATGCTTAAAAGTTATCCCGATGATATGCCCCAAATAAAGGGAGTACATCCCGATCAAAAAATCCAGATCAAACTTGAAATCGATACTGACCCCCCACTTTCTCATATGCCTCCGGAAAGTAAATTAGTCAAAAATCCGGTCCCTTTCTACATTTCTACCTATACAATCATCGATCTTTTTGCAGGTAAAATGCATGCTTCTCTTTGCCGAAATTGGAAGAAGCGGATTAAAGGACGAGACTGGTATGATGTGATCTGGTACATACAAAGCGATATCCCGGTAAATTTAGCTCATCTCAGGGAACGCATGCAACAAACTAAGCATTTGCACCCGAATGAAAAGTTCGGAGAAAAAGAACTATTAGAAAAAATACACAAAAAAATCGACGAAATCGATTGGGAATTAGCAAAAGCAGATGTTGCCTTCTTTATCCCAAATAAGCAAAGACTAGATATTTGGTCAGCTCCATTTTTCCACGACCTTATGAATCACCTGCGAGTTGTAGATACTCCCACATGAGTCCAAATCTATTCTCTATTTTTGCTAACGTCGAGAGCTGTATATTGGGCCACTACTTGATCCAAATACAGTTCACCCTTCTTGAAAGTGCGCCTCAAGTCTATGAAATCATCAATCGAATGCCATATTGTGATAGACTTCAGTCACATCTTCGATCTCTTCGAGCCATTCAATAAGCGCAAGATTTGCTGCGCCGGCCTCTTCATCACATTCGACATAGTTTTGTGGAATCATCTGAAGAGAACACTCCTCGACCTGAATGTTTTTTTCATCAAGGATGTCTTTAACCGCCATGAGTTGATCCGGTGGTGTGGTAATGACATATAAATCACCGACCACTTCAAAGTCTTCAGCTCCCGCTTCAGTTACGAGCAAAAAGAGATCTTCTTCCGTTGATTGATCTTTTGGAACATGGATGATTCCCTTTTTATCAAAGTTATATGCGACGGCTCCCGGAGCGGCAATATTCCCACCGCGTTTATTCGTTGCAATGCGCATATCTGAGGCCGTTCGATTTTTATTATCCGTCATGATATCAACTAAGATCCCGACACCGCCATAGCCATATAACTCGTATTGCATCTCAAAAAAGTCCGCTTGATCTGCACTGCTTGCCTTCTTAATATTGCGCTCAATATTATCCGATGGGACATTTGCAGCGCGCGCTTTTTGAATGGCAAGTTTTAAACGCGTGTTCCCCTTGGGATCGGGCCCACCTTGTTTCACTGCACTAATAATTTCTTTAGCCATCTGAGAAAAGATTTTTCCTTTTTTCGCATCAGATCGCATTTTGCGGTGCTTAATATTCGCCCACTTACTATGTCCGGCCATATTCCCCTAGTTTTTTTTGCATTAAAATTTTATCGCGGTATCCATCCGATTCTTTTAAAAATTTGGGATGTCTTCCATATTCGACATACCCTTTACGGCTATAAAGACGTCTTGCAGGATTGTCCTCATACACTTCCAGATGAATCATTTCAATCTGATGATCTTCTTTAGCCACCTTCTCAAGATAATCGAGCATATAAGAGCCAATGCCCAAGTTGCGAAATTTTTCTGAAACGATGATCATAAAAAGCGATTGGTGCTTAAGTTTGGAAAAAGGACTCACGTATAAAATGACAAATCCGCAAATTTTTCCTTCATATTCTGCCGTATATACGGATCCCACATCCCGATAGGAAATCGTTATGCGAGCGGCATCTTCAACTTCTCTATGATCACACATAGGAAAATAAGGAAGCACCCCGGGTTGCATCAAAAAAGAGATCAGAAAGGGTAGGTCATCATTTTCACTCAGGCGCATTTGTACTTTATCTTCAATACTCATTTTAAAATACAACCTCCATCACAATCCGAGAGTAGTATTCATCGTTTAATTTAAAATAATCTTCTTGACGAAAGACCTCATTAAATCCCTGTTTTTGCAAAACGGGAATCAGCAAACACCCTTCCATTATTTCTGCATGAATCGAATAGAGTTTAAATTGTGTTTTAGCAAGATGCGCAATGTTGCGAACAAGAGAGGTCCCAATGCCTTTCCCTTGTAGATAGGGATCCACGACAATATTAAACATAGCGAGGTGAGCGACTTTCTTATAGGGCATGAGATAAAGTGTCGCGATTCCAACGGGTTTATGTTGATAAGTGGCAGTTAAACTACATCCGAATTTTGAAAACCCAATCCAATTGCGCAAAAAAAGATCTTTTTCCTTGTCTTGCTCGACAGGAAACCATTTGACCACTTCCGGATGTGACATCCATCCGATAAGAGAACTTTTATCTAGAAGACGCGTATACCGAATATTGTAATCACTTGAATCCGTTAACCGATCGCCCATTAACCAAACTCCTTTAAATAAGCTTTTACAAAGAGATCGATCTCCCCATCCATCACCGCTTGAATATTCCCTGTTTCAACTTTAGTGCGGTTATCTTTAACGAGTGTGTAGGGCTGGAACACATAACTACGAATTTGAGAGCCCCATCCAATCTCTTTCTTTTCTCCACCGATTTCCTTGAGCGATGCCTCTCGCTCTAAAACCTCTTTTTCATAAAGTTTAGATTTGAGCATTTTAAAACAGGTCTCTTTATTTTGGAGTTGACTCCTCTCATTTTGACAAGAGACGACGATTCCCGATGGAAAGTGTGTAATGCGAACGGCCGATTCGGTCTTATTGACGTGCTGGCCTCCGGCTCCCGAAGCCCGGTACGTGTCAATACGAATATCATCAGGTCGAATCTCAATCTCAATTGCATCGTCAATTTCAGGCGACACATCGACAGATGCAAAACTGGTATGTCGACGCGCATTGCTATCAAATGGGGAAATACGAACGAGGCGATGCACCCCTTTTTCCGCTTTCGCATATCCATAAGTAAAGGGACCTGTTATTTTGAATGTAATGCTTTTAATCCCGGCGACCTCACCTTCGACAACATCAATTGTTTCACATTTCCACCCCTTCTTATTTACCCAACGCTGATACATTCTTGAAAGCATCATCGCCCAATCACATGACTCCGTTCCACCGGCTCCTGCATTAATACTTAAGTAGCAATTACATCCATCGAGTTCGTGAGAGAGCATTTTTTTTATTTCAAGTTCTTCGAGAATGCGCTGAACTCTTTCGAGTTCCTCAACGAGCTCTTTTAAAAGCTGCTCATCTTTCATCTCTTTGGCTTCCGGGAATAGGGCTTGAATCCCTTCATAGCGATTCAATACGTCTTTAAAAGGTTTAACAATTTCTCTCAGCTCGGAAAGCCTTTTAATCGTCGCATTTGCCTCTTCTTGATGATCCCAAAAATCATTCTGAGTCATCTTGGCTTCTAGTGATTGATATTCTTCTTCCTTGCTGGATAAGTCAAAGAAACCTCCGCATTTGCTCGATGCGTTGCCCGATATCTTCAATCACTTCCGGTGTGAGCTCTAACATAATAACCCCTATGTAATTAGAAAAAGTTGCAAAGCAACGATTATATGATACTTGGTTTTTTTGGGCGAGATTCATTAAGCCGACTCTAAAATAATCTCATGATTAGATCCAATTCGGTATGTATAAAGGGGGATTGCCTCATCAATGGGCTGGAATTGAAACTCAAGTTTTTTATTGATCTGAACGGCTCTACAACGGGTATTATTAGGAACCCGAATGATTAAATCGCCTTTTAATTCAACATCTTGCGCAATAAACTCGGCATTCTCACCAATTGAAATCATGCATTGCTGGTTATGAACTACCTCGCCGCGCACCCAATTTTGTTTGTGTGAAAAATCAATCCCTCGATTTTCTATTTTGACATTTTTCAAAACGGCCCTTCCCGCGCGATTAGAAAAAACAATCTTACCCCGCTCTTTATGGCCTAATATGGCATCTGTTTCGATGATTAAGCTCCCTCGGATCGAAACATCCTCCATTTTAATCTCTGCAATCTCAAGCCGCAATTCAGATCCCCTCTCCATGCTCCCCCCTCTAATTTTCTGGCGAATGATGGAGTAAAAAGGGCCAAGCGCCGGGTGGTAAGCAATCAAAAAAGGAAGCTCTTTAAAAAGATTTTCTTCAAATCCCTCAATTGACGGCAATGTCATTTTACATGAGCTCAACAACATATGAGCCTCTTTTTGCATGTCGATAAAACACCCTTCCGGAGTTTCTAAAAAGGATGAATCTGCGACAAATGCCTTTTTTGCCACTGAAATCGTCTTATGCCTATGATTGAGTGTTAAATATGATTTGGAATGTTTTCGGCTTTCATCCTCAAAAAAATCGGCAATGTTTTGCATTGTGAGTTCAAGGCGAGCAATGGACTGATCTGTGAGTCGATCGCCTGCTTTAAAATTGAGCAGCACTCCCGGAAAAGGATTTTTTTTGACCGCTTCTTCGATCCCGTTTAAATCAGCAAATAAAATATTTGTATTCGCAGGATAATCATCGCTTTCAATTGATTCACTTCGTATATCGCAATACTCAATATTCGATAAGGCCCACTTCTCCTTCCCCTCATGCATGCGCTTTTTTAAAACGTTTACCCCTTCACGGGCATTTTTACGCCTTGGACAAGAGGCAAATCCAAACATCTGATCGCGACTCAGGCCAATCCCTAAAAAAGCAGCTAACCCATAATCGATTCCGGCGATCGGATTGTTAATTTGTCGAATGAGGACTTTGCGATAGCCTCTTTTTTTAAGTCTTTCAATCACCTTTTCCTGTAGCGCGAGCTTCCAAATGACTCCATGCCCCCCCGGCTTGAGCAGCAACTCTCCATCCTCTTGAGCAACCCAAACCCCATGTTGATTGAAGGTAGGAACGAGCGGTTGGCAAAAAAAGATAAAGTTTTCTTCCCCTCTTCCAAACCAATCTTGTGAGGAACAGATCGTTTTTACATGAAAATCATTATCTTTTTCAACCGATGTCATCATGGCAATAGCCGTTTGTAATTGCTCATTGAACAGTCGATAATGGAGATATTCACGAGCAAAAAGATCCCGAACGAGGTATTCCAGTAACGTATGCCGCATAATCTTCAATTTAGCAGCGGGGAGATCAACACCCGTCTTTTCATCGACTAAATTCAGCCGATCGGCCGCTCCGCCAATTGCGTACATCTCACAAAGCTGTCCCATCTGCCGAATGCCGTCAATCATATAGCCGCAAATATCGGCGGTTTCTTGGCGAATATCAATCGATTCCGGAGGGAAGCACTCCATGGCATCTTGATCTTTCTTCCCATTCAACAGATTTAGGACTTCTGCTTGATATCCAATAATGCCCCCGAAATCCCCATAGAATCGATCCAGATTTTTTAATACATTTAATAGGTGATTTAATCGATCTTTAGATGTGAAATAGGGCTTCATTACAGATTCTTGACCAATTGCAATGAGCGATTTTAAAAGATACTGTTCTTCTAATTGATCGGGATAGTATTTTTCGATGTGCTCAACTTCAAAATTTAAGACTTCCAGCTTTTTTGCATGCGACTTAAGCGAAGTGATTTTCGATAACAAATGGCTGAGATTAGGTTGCGGCAATGTCAAAATGAGCTCTTAAATATTAGAGAGGGAGTTGCAGAACTCCATTCGGAGCCAACCCCGCACTCGCTTTGCCGAGTTTTGCAATTCCCTCTAGAGGTTAGCACATTGCACACTATATCGAATTCGAAAATAAAATAAAAACATTCAGTATTGAACTTCGACAAGAAATAGGCCTTTTGCCGGGGCCGTTTGCCCGGCTTTTCGACGATCTTTGATTTGTAAAAGATAAGCCATATCTTCAACGGGACGTTTGCCTCGGCCTATTTCAAACAATGTTCCCATGATGTTGCGCACCATTTTATGCAAAAAACCATTCCCGGTTACCTCGAAAAAAAATAGTTCCTCATCTTTTCCAAAATGCGCCTTTGAAATGATTTTGACAGGGGCATTTTTAGCAGATCCTTCATGTGCTTTATGCGCAAATGAGGTGAAATCGTGCTCTCCGATAATGTCTTTTACAGCCACTTCCATGCGCCTAAGATCCGTATTGGGATAGGCTTCATAGCAAAAATTGCGACGAAAAGGCTCTTGACTCGGCCCGATAGAAAAATAATAGCGATAGGTCTTAGCCGTAGCGCTATAACGCGCATGAAAATCAGATGCAACTTTTTCGCGGGAAACAATTCGAATATCCGGCGGCACAATTTTAGATGCTCTATAAAACAACTGATCTACATCGATTCCCTCTTCTAAATCGAGATGCGCTACATGTGCTTTAGCATGCACACCCGCATCCGTCCGACCACACCCGGTGATATGCACCGGATACCCCAACAGTGTCTGAAAAACGGCTTGGAGCGTTCCTTGGACTGTGATTTTACCCGATTGTACTTGCCAACCCGCATAACGGGTCCCGTCAAAAGCTATCTTGATCTTATATCTCGGCATATTCTGCCATCTGAGTCAGTAAATTTTCAGCAATGAGCAAATCAATGGGATAGGTAATTTTTATATTTTCGCGATGCCCTTCAATCAATGTCGTTGGATGTCCATAGGCTTCAACCATCGACAAATCATCGGTAAAATTCAATCCATGGAGGTTGGTATACTCTGAAGCTTTTAAATAAAGCTGCTTGTGAATGATTTGAGGCGTTTGCACTTCCCATAATGTTTCTCGATCTAGGGTTCGTATCCCATTATCATCCCATTGTTTGACGGTTGAAGTGAGCAAAACAGCTAATGCACATGCTTTTGTCTCAATGGCTTCTTTAAAGCACTCTTCAACTCTTTTTATATCAACTAAAGGGCGAGATGCATCATGGATTGCTACATATTCGCTCTGAGCAAGCGCGCACCCACTCGCCACAGAATCCTGTCGACTCTCTCCCGGTTTTGCAAAACGAATCACTCGATCTTTATGAAAGAAAAGCGACTCATATTCCGCCTCGCAAACAACAATGATTTCATCAATAAAATCTGACTGACAAAATTTTTTAAAACTATGCAGTGCAATGGGCTGATCCGCTAAATTCAAATATTGTTTTGGCAAATTTCCGCCAAATCGCGCGCCCACTCCCCCGGCCACTAAAATCAATGATAAAGTCATACATCCCCTCCTTTCAATAGCTACCCGTCCCAGTATATTAAAAAAGGCAAAAAAAAACCACGTTAAGTCACTCGCCTTCTAAAAGGCAATGCCCCCAACGTGGCTGATTTGATCGGATAGCCGCATCAAATTAAGGTTGTGACCACATGTGCTCGTTAAGTAATTTAGTCATTTCAAACATGTTTACCGACTTGCGTGATTTTCCGAAAACTTTAGCTAGTTTTTCATCAGGAATAATGTTTCTTCTGTTTTTTGGATCTTGACGATCGTGCTTTTTGATATAATCCCAGATTTTTTTTGTCACTTCAGTACGTGGCATGGGGCCCTTTCCAACAACATCCGCTAATTCTTCGCTAAGCTGCATAGGCTGCATAAACTTTGAATTCTTTTTTTTCATAAGGTCGCTCCTTAAGCTCATTTTCTATTGTTTTTAAGTCGTGAGGACTTTGTTTTTCTCCTCTACATGAGAGTCAGTTCTATCTCTATGGCGAATTTAGTGTCAACATTAAATGCGCTGATTGAACCGATGGCTTTCGAGAAAAAGGCCTTCTAAAAAGCGATCAGCGCTAAATTATTGATTTTCACCATTGAGAAAAATATCTCAACCGGTTAAGATATGCTTCGTATTATCTCGACTTCCCCCTTTTTTAAGAAGGTTTTTTTATTTTCTCTATGCCGATGTGGCGGAATTGGTAGACGCGACAGACTCAAACTCTGTTCTTATTCAACTAAGGTGCTGGTTCGAGTCCAGTCATCGGCAATGTATAATGAAATTAAATGACCCCGCGCTATGTTTAACTGGATACAAAATTTTGATTTGCTCTGTTTTGACTTTGATGGACTTTTAGTCAATACCGAAGATCTGCACTACGAAGCCTATAAAATCATGCTCCTGAAGCATGGTTACCACCTCCCCTGGAGCTTTCAACAGTATTGCTTGGAAGCGCACCTCTCAACAGCTATTCTGCGCAATGCAGTATATGGACTCTTTCCCGACCTTGAACAACGTGAACCAAGTTGGGAAACCTTGCGCCAAGAAAAACAAAAAATCTATCAAAATTTGATCGAGCAACACCGTTTAAAACTGATGCCCGGAGTGGGTGATCTTCTCAAAAGACTCCATCAATTCAATGCCAATGCCTGCGTGGTCACAAATTCTACGCATGAGCAGGTAGATCAAATCCGTAAGCTCCTCCCTGAACTTAATCTCATTAAGAATTGGCTTACGCGTGAAGATTATACCCACTCAAAACCCAAACCGGACGGTTATTTGAAAGCGCTACAGCTTTTCTTACGGAAAGGAGGGCGCGCGGTTGGCTTTGAAGATACGATGAAAGGCGTCACCGCACTGATTGGAGCGAATATTCACCCCGTTCTCATCCGTCCCGGCACCTACCCACCTATCTCAATCACAGACGATATTGTTCAATACAAAACCTTCTTAGAGATTGGTTCACTCTCTTGAAGTTTAAAAGGGACGGTATGTTGACCGATAAATTCCCATAACGCGAACATAGACCGCCATCACAAGAACGGCTGCCGCAAAAACGACAAAAGACCAATAAAACTGATATTCGTGATCGGTGACGCTCATTCTTCGCGGTTCAATAAAGCCCTCCTCGCGGAGTTCTCGTTCAGAAACCTCGCGTGTTGAGAGATCAGTTGGAATCTTTTTTAATTCAATCGTCTTAAAAATAAAAAACCGGGTCACTTCCACTTCAATTGTTGATGTTGCAGAGCGCAAATAATAGGTCCTTTCTCCATCGCCTTTTGAAAACGCCGTATAATCGGTAAAAGAGATTTTTTCTCCCACTATACCTGATAAGCTTGGGATTTTTTTGATCATCATCTCTTTAATTTTATCTCTTAAAAAAATGGATTCAAGAGCTAGGGGACGTCCGGATACGCTCCCCTCTATGACTAGTTTTTTTTTATCAAAGAGGTTTTGATCATGCGAATCAGGCAAGTTATTGACATCAATGACTTCCTTAATCAGTCCAAATAGTCTGACTTGCAAGGGTGAAACGGCACGCTTTCCCCATTCGCTGCGGTGATTGAGAAAATATAGGGCATCATGCGCCGTACACCTATACCAGATCGCCGTACACTCAATATAGATCTCCCGAGCCACTTGCGCAAAGAAAACGGGAACAGCACAAACAAGCGAAGAAACTAAATGCATAAAACTCCTCTATTTATGGAGAAGGTTACTTCAATTCATCTGATATAAGTTTAAACATTGATGCGCTTGATTCCAATTAAAATCAACGCGTTTCCCCGATATTCGGTCATAACGCAACTCAATCGTAATAAACGGATGCGTTGTAGGATGATCTAAATCTTCTTCACCTTGTGAATGATGGATTCGAATGATGATCTCGCGATTCATCCAAGAACTCACCCCATTCTGAGAAGAAGAGGCTTCAAAAAATTGCGTAAAAGGTTTTTTTTCTAACACATCCGGATCATCACGATAATATTGCATAAGATATTTAACCGCTTCATAGGGCTTATCTTCTGCTCCATTAACATAAAAATCGACTTCAGCACCCATCATGTGTTTTGAAATTTTTTTCTCGCTTGAATGTGTTGCATAAGCTTGATGCAAAGGACAGCGATGGGCACAGACCACAACAACCTGCCGCTTCATTTGAGCCTGAACATAGTTGAGCAAGTTGAGCAAAATAGGATAGACAAATTCATCGCGGTCTTGAATGGGTAAACTATGAGTCTCTATCCCGCCGCAATCCCTAAAGACCTTATCCCCTAAAACAATATCTGAATGTGAATGCGATCCTTTGCATCGAAAAAATTCTTTTGTAATAGCAGGAAAATCCCCTACAAGCCTTTCTTCCCATGGATAGCGTTCGCGCAAACGAGAATGGCCCGGCTCAACCGTAATGCAGGTTTCGTCACTCAGGCGATAAATAGGTTCATCGATGGCGTTGGCTTTACAGATTTTTTCTTTTTCCGATTTTTCAAGGCCGCGACAGCCAACGAATATCAATGCAATAATGACAATGTGTGTGAAGATAAATCTCATTTAAACGAGCTTTTTAATTCCCTTAATTTTGCTAAAACTTCCACATCCGTGGCATCTAAAAGGTTCATTTTTTTCCGAATCGAAGGACGACTTGTACAAAGAAAAGGATTTGTCTTAAGTTCAATCTCCATTGTCGAAGGAATTGATTCCTGCCCAAACTCAGTGATCTCTCGGATACGCTTTAAAATCTCATCATTGTCCGGATCTATCTCCCGGGCAAATTCTAAGTTACTCATCGTATAATCATGCCCACAAAAAATAAACGTATCTTTAGGCAATGCAGCTAGCTTTTGCAAAGATTCAAACATGATTTGTGCCGTCCCTTCAAAAATCTTTCCGCAGCCTCCGGTAAACAGCGTATCCCCGGAAAAAAGAATCTTATAATCGGGAATATAAAAACAAATGTGATCCAGCGTATGCCCCGGGGTAGCAATCACCTGAATCAATAAAGGACCGACAATAATCTCTTCCCCATCCGAAACAACTTGATCGACAGATTCAATATGAACATCAGAGGGGCCAATGACCCTACACCCCGTTTTCTCTTTGATTTCTTGATTACCACCGACATGATCTGCATGATGATGCGTATTGAGAATCGCTTTAAGCTCTAGCTTCTCTTCTTCGAGCCTTTCGAGAACGGGTTTAGAGACGCTCGGATCAACAACGAGAGCTTGATCCCCCCAACTCAATAAATAAATATAATTATCTTCTAAAGCCGGAATTAAGTGGACCCTGATCGCTTGATCACCAATGCTTGCTTCCCATACTCGTACTGCAGCTTGCTTATTCATAATATTCCCATATACTCGACTTTGTAAATCTTGATATACTCTAAGACGATTTTTTGCATAAGCTTGTATTTTTTTTCTTCACAATCAAGAGCATACTCTTTTTGTGTTTCTTCTGAAGCAAAAAAATCAAGTCTATTTGAAGCTCTCTTAATCCGATTCAAAACAAGAGGTTCGATGCCTTGCATTAAATTTTGAAAAGCAAACTCTTCTCTCATATCCATTTGAAATAAGATGAGTTTTGGGTGATCCATTCTTTTTTCTTTTTGAATGAGTAGGATCATTTCGCAGAGCTTTGCTTCAATCTGTTTTAGACTTGTATAGAGTTTTTCTAACACTTGATCGACGATTTCATTTTTTTCTATTCCAATTTGGGCTACTTCAATTTCCGTATGAACCCATCCCCTCAAGTCATATTCTTTATTTAAATACCGATCTATTGCTTTTTCTAAAGGGATATGATGAAGGCCTTTAATCTTTAATCCTTTCTTTGAGCAGTTCACAATCGGCTTTGATTGCTTTGCAGATTTGGATGCAATCCAATCTGCCTCCATTAACCATTTAACAGCCGTTTTTACTAAACGACCATCAATTCCTTCGCGCAAAAAAACCTGCCCATTAGATCGACCACTTGTTGCACTCGCAGCTTGAGCATTCATTGCCTCATCGAGCACACCTTCGGCATAGAGTTTATCATCGGCATAGGACAAATCAACACCACATAAAATAATGGGATAACAGCCCAATGCAATTGCGTATGCAATCGCTAGAGTGGTGACAGACATCCCATTCAGATCAACTTCTTCTTCAAGTTCAACTCCTTGAAGCGAAAGCTTCTCTTCTATCAGCCGCTCTGAAGCCCCCCCACTGAGTGTTTGCACATAACCCGTGGGACCGTTGAGCGAGGCAAAAATTTTAGGAAAAACGCGCGAAGCAAATAAAATCGGCACCTCAAACGCGCCATTATTTTTAACCAAATCCCATTCTGTGGAATTAGGATCAACTGCGAGCGCAAAATGGGGAAGTAACCCCAAATGGGTGAGCGCCGCTATCCCCGATCCCCCCGCAAAAATCAGAGCCTTATCTTCTATCGCATGAAAATGCTCTTTGATTTCAGCTAATGAAGGCCCCCCTCCACAAATAATGGCAGGAATCTTTTCAAACTGCCCCTTGAGTCGATTAGCAAAAAAACCTTGGGGAATCCGTCGATAATTGACGATTAAATTAGCAAATAGTTGATGGTGATACAGTGTTTCATTCTGCATCGCATTGAGTGTCGTTGCAGCACGCAATAGATTCATTCTTAAAATTTCAAACCGAGCCGTTTTCTCATAGGAAGGAGTAGCTAACACAGCTATTTTATCCGATGGAAACTGATGGATCGCTTCCCTCACGATCTCCTCTAGCTCTTTGCCGGGCATCAGAGCCATGAGATGCGTGCGAGGGTGATAAAAAATGGCATCAAAGCGCCCTTCGTTTTCAAGACGTAAAATCGCATGAAGATCATCTTCAATGAAGATTAACTCCCTCAATCGACTCGCCTCTAACCATGTGAATAATTGATCAAAATAGTGCCCCCTCCCTACCCCATAGATAAATATCGTATCATATTGATCCAAGGCATCACAATTCACTTCAACCGCTTCATCACCGCCTTCGCTTTTAATTTTGGACGGGGGCGAAAATCGCATTAAAAATGATAACCCGGGATACCTTTGATCTAATAATCGCCCCATATTTTTAGATCTGTTCCCTATGTTCATTAAAAATCATATTGTCCCCGATGCGCTTGCCATAATGATACTCCACCTTTCGCTTCACTTCTCCCGAAGGATAATACAAAATAGAAAGGCCGTGTAACCGGCCATGTTGATATTCGATTTCACTTTTTAACGCGCCGCTGCGATACCAATACAGTTGTTTGAGATGCCGCTCCCCTTCTTTCCATTTTTCGCGAGCATAAGGAGCTCCTAGAGAATAAAACATTTCACTAACGCCCACCTTTTTCCCGCCAAAATAATAGCTTCGAGAGATGAGCTGCCCTGATTTGGTATAAAACTCACTGGGACCATATAATTGATGATTCTCATAGAGCAGGCGCCCCTTGAGTTCATTTGTAGGATAAAATAAACGTTTTTCTTTTAATTGTTGGATATCGTGTTGTTTATGAATATAAATTTCAAGCTCCTCATCAATGAGAATAAATGACTCCAAATCAAAATGAACTTGGTACGATTGTCTTAACAAAAAAACACTCTTTTAAAAGGATCGTATGACTCTTGAAATAAGGTCTTTGTAAAACCCGATTTCACAGACCTTTGATTTTATCTGATCTAAATCAAAAGGTTGAACTTCATTTTTATCCGATGCTTGATCAAGCAAATACTTCCATTGATCCCACATTGGTCGTAAGTAATGAGCGTAACAAATCTCTTCTTTTAATTCGATGTCATGTAATGTAAAAAGAGGTGAAAATTGTGGTTTACCCACCTTGATCATCGATTTTAAGGTCTCTAAAATCAGATCACATTTGACAAGCGCTCTATCAAAACTCACCTTAAGAATCAAAGGATCAAAATCAACCGGCTGCTGAGTCAGCGGGCACTTTTCTTTTTTCATCACAGGCAGATCTCTACTCCAAATCTTGAGGCCTTGAACTTCAAGTCCAAGCGTCCCCAGTTGATAGAAATCGATATCGGATTTCTCTTGAATTAGGCGTTCTATCCACTGTATTGACATGAGAAAATCCCGTTTTGTTTTGACAATGTCCCCCTGCCGATCGCGCACCTCTATACACTTCATATTATCGAGATGAGGAACCGATTCGGCATATTTCTCCTCTTTCCGATAGCAGTGATCTTGACCTGCGAAAATAATCGGATAACACCCCAAATAGACGGCAATATTTGTTAGAAAATTAGAGACATTCCACCCCGCTTCAAAAAAATGGCTGATACCGAGATGGCGATAAAGCCATGTTTGTAAAGGATATCCCTCTCCAACACCTGACCAAACGCAGGGTTGTTGAACTCGCCGCATCATGTCGGAAGCAGCTCGATCTTGATAAAACACCATTGAGACATCGCGCGTCACATCTTCGATCTGATGACTGACAAAAAGAGGATCAATCACCCCACCGAAATCAGCCCTGATTGAAACGCTTTTCAGCATTTCAAGTGCCCTCACTCCTGCAAAAAGATACGCCCTTGAACTTAGCTGCGCAATCGCTTCATATTGATCTTTGAGAGAGGGTCCTGCACCACAAATGAGCGCCGGTTTTCCTTTCAAGCATCCCTTCATTGGCTTTAAAAGATAAAGCGCATCTTTAAACAAAGAGAGATTATCCATCACATTGCTCAAAACGGTCATGCCTTTATCTTGCCCATCTACTAAAGAAAGCTCCACCCCCTCCTTAAAGAAGTAAAGCTTCTTTTTGATGGCATCTCCATCAGGGCGCAAAGAGACAAACTGCATGGATCGAAAGGCTATATTCCAACTGAGGCGCTTTAAATCCTCTTCTTGATTTGCCGCATAACAATGTACTCTTGGATGCTCTAAACAAAGGGCATTGCTCTTCTCATTCAAAAAATCATCCCAAGCATGATCAATCAAATACAGTTGATGATTTAAGTCACAACTCAACCAAGGCAAAAGAGATACAATCGCTTGAGGATGGGCTCCATAGATGCAAAGATGTTGAAAGCCTTTGATTGGGATTTGATCGGAAATAAAAGCGGTAGCTTTGGAATGTGTTAGCGTGATTTGCAACGCTAAGCCGGGATTTTTTTCTCTTAACAACTCAATATTAGACATGATCAAACCATTTTACCAAGCTTGCAAAAGGGGGCAACCCTGCCGAAAACACCCATTGATGTTTCTTCACATCATACCTTCCCATTCTCACTTCATACCGCCCGGCAATCGCAATGAATGGGGCTATGACATGTGTGTTATATCCGATCACCTGATTTTCAGTCGCCTCATTGAGGATTTCAGCTTTACATTCAATCAGTAGCAGTGGAGATCCGCTAGGATGATAGCAAATAATATCAAAACGGCGATTGACGCGTTTTGTTTTTAGGCCTTGGATTCCCCTCTCTATAGCAATAAGGCTTTTGGGATAACCACCTTGGTCGGTCATTACCCTCAAAAGCCCCTGTCTTACACACTCTTCCGGTGTCGCAATCACCCATTTTTTTCGAAAGGGATCAAACAGTTGATTATTCCGGTTGGAGGAGTCCATAGCTCTGATCGCGTCGTCGGTAGACAACTTTGAGTTTTTGGTCTTCTTCACTGCGATAGACTAAGAAGTTATCTGCAGATAGCTCCATTTTCATCAGTGCTTCTTCAAGTTTTAATGTTTTTAAAGACCGCGTTTTTGTTTTAACAATAGAAGGAGGAGCCAGTAAAGATTCTGCTTCACTGATATTTTCATCTTCGATGGCATCATTAATCGCATCTAAATAGGTCTCTGTCTTTGCAAAGACATCAACAGGGACGGAAATGATCTCCTTTTGTCGATTGTGATGATCCTGGATCTTTGTTTTCCACTTATAGAGTTTTCTTTGAAGCTTTTCAACAGCCCGATCCACTGACAAATACAAGTCGTGCGTCATAGCGTGAGCCTGAACGTTGAAATGAGAAAATTTCATGACAATATTGACTATATGATCCAGTTTTTGCACTTCAATTCGAACGTGAACATCGATAATATTGTTGGTTAATCGCTCGACCTTAGCTAATTTATTTTGAATATAAGTTTTAATCGCTTCACTTATTTCATGATTTTTACTGACAATATGAATGGCATATTCTTGATGGTTTTCCATAGCTTTGTTCCTCACAGTGCTGTTCTTACCGTTGTCTTTTGCAAAAAGCTGCAAAGTCGAGTTGTATCTAAGAGAACCGATTATACTCAACAGAATCTCCCCTATTTATGGAGGAGATTTTCTAAAGGATTATAGAGTCTCGAGAAAAAAAAGCAACTAAGAAAAAGAGAGAGGCTTCCGTTCAATTTACTTTAGTATAAACCGCATTTGCTATAAACTAGTGAGACCGGTTTATACCGGATCAAAAAAATGGGCACCGATAGCTCAATTGGATAGAGCACCCGGCTTCGGACCGGGCGGTTAGGGGTTCGAATCCCTTTCGGTGCGTTGACTATTCACCACAGCTGCAGCATGATCAATGAAGAAGGTATTGTCCTTAAATCAATTGACTTCCGAGATCACCAAAAAATTATCACTCTCTATACACCCCAATTGGGCATTATTTCTGCAATTGTTAAAAATCTAAGTCAAAAAAAGCTCCAAGAGCACAGTCTTTGCTCTCCTTTAGTGCGAGCTCAATATATTTTAAAGAAAGGTCGATCGGAATGCTATGGGCTCATCGAAGGCTCGGTTATTGATCTCCATTTAGAATTAAGGCGCTCTCTCGCAGTTCTCACAATCTCCCTCAATATGATTAAAACCATTTCCCAAACTCAGTTGCCCGGGAAACCCTCACAGGAACTCTATCAACTGCTTAAAGTTTACCTCAAAGAACTAAAAAAAAATCCCTACGCTAATCAACTACTGATGAGCTTTTACTTAAAACTATTAAAATACGAAGGGGTTTTTATTGAAGAAGCCATCCCATCCTCCCTAAAATATCTTGCCCACATCCAACACTTCGATGAAATTCAAGAGAGAACTATCTCTGAAGAAGATGAATTGATCGTCAAAAACTTGATGCTCTGTTACCAAAACGCTTGAGCTTATACCTCATGAGCCCTAATCTCATACTTCCCACTATCCGAGACGCCGACTCCGCCATCTTCATACTCATAGGGTGCAGTATTTCCATGGGATATGAGAACCTCTATTGTACCCTTCTCTTTCGTTATCCAATCCTTATGAGAAGAAAAGGTTTCCCATATTCTTTTTTGATCATCGGTTAAAAATCGTGCATGAGAATTGTGTGCATTTCGAAACCGGACAAACGTCCCTTCCAAGACTTGTCCTATAAATGTTTGGATCGCCTCTTTCATGCTCGGATCGCGGTAATGCAGTGCAGAATATGTCAAAATCGCTTCAGGAACCGGTGATAATAAATCTGATGCGAAGTATAATTCGCTCCCATTCTTCTTGACTGCAGCTAATACAACTTCCTTATCCGATAGAAACCCCCGTGGCGAGTCATAAAGAGAAAACGGATGAGAAAGCAATGCAGCTTTTTTTTCCTGATAGTCCTCTAATATTGGAGTAATGCGATCTACGGTAATGATGTCAGGAATAGTTGGGGCCGCTTCCGCGCTAAATAAAGAAGTAAAAAGCTCTGTTATTTTAGAGGTAGAGGCTGTCGAGACTGAAAATTTCTCTCTGAACAGCTCTTTATCGAGATAAGCCGGTTCGCCACTAACATCAATGCGGATGTATTTGTGTAATTCACCGGATGCAGCCTCTGATGAGCTCGTTTTGACTTCGGCAATCATCCGGCTATCTTTATAAAACTGAAGCGATTGATGGTCAGGCGAAAACCGAGGCTCTATAGACATCGCTTCTCCTTAGCAAATAAGTGGAAGGCTAAAATTCAATATCATCAAAAGAGGGTTGAATGAGAACATTGATCTCTTCATACAGCTCATTGATCTTATGATTGAGATCTTTGCCTTTTGCCATCAATGACTCGGCGGCCCTTTGATATAATTTACTATGTTCGTCACTTTTAATCCCGGGAATAAACTTGAGAACATCAATTTGAAAGCGAGAAATATCCGCTTTGAGAGCATCCCCTTTTGATGTGGTGACTTCATTTAATTGATGAGAGAGCCCCTCAAATGAATTTTGATAGTCGGCATCTAAGTAAATAAGAGATTCTTCAACCAGCTTATGCTGCATTTGAGCCATGAGCCTTAAGCGATCTTCATCATTATCGCATCCAATGACTTTTTCATTGAGATCATGCAAATGATCTTTCAACTCAAGGTTTTTTATGGTATTGATTGAATCTGAAACAAAATCGTGAATGGAATTGATATCATTGTTTTTAGTCATCAATGCATTGCCGAGTAGCACCAAATCGTTATTGATGCTGCGAATATAAGAATAATGTTCATCTATAGGTTCCGGCTGAGCTAAATTTTCAGCTGTGTTCTCCATCTTCTACCTCAAAATGGGACAATTGCAAAAAAACGAATAAAAAAATAAATATTACACGCTAATAATCCGCGTATATTAAATTATTCATTTAAAAGATAGAGATTTTTATAAAATTTTATTTATAACGAAACAACCTAGTGCCTGGTCGCATTATCTCGAGTGATTAAAAAATCACCCGGTATAAAAATTTAGAAGCAAGAAAAAGCTAAAAACCGCATATGTCGATCTTTGGTCGTAAATTTTATAAACTTTTCACGACCGAAAACATACAATTGTTATTTATACCGAAATGAGTTGAAGAGTTGGGGTTTTAGCAAAGATGGCGCTTTGAATTTTTATTAGGCTTTAGCCGACATAATTTTTTGATCCTATTGGAGATAGCTCAAAAAATTATGAATAAAAAGTCGAAGATGCCAGCGAAGATAAAAACCAACTCTTCAATTTATTTCGGTATATACTCATTGAAAATTGAGTTGATATGAGAAAGGCCATTGCCTGACCTTTATAGAAAAGCATTTTTTTCTTCTTAGCTTTGCAATTTCCTCTGGATGAAAAAAAAGATGCGGAAGGGGGGACTTGAACCCCCACGAGTTACCCCGCTACCACCTCAAAGTAGTGCGTCTGCCATTCCGCCACTTCCGCATTTGAAGTAGGCTGCTGTAACTTCCCTGTTTAAGCGGGTAGCTCCAAGCGGCCCGGACGATGTGATAGCTAATATTCATTAACTACCAAAAAATCTCCTCTGTTTATGGAGGATTTTTTTTAACGACGAATGAGGCTCAGATCATACAAAAAGGACCTTTTTGCTGCAAGTAGGAATATACCGAAATACAGGGCATTTTCTTCAATTCACTTCTTTTGAGCGCCATCCAACCGGAATGAGTATATTATTAATAATCCTTCAAAATTTCATCCTTGAGAAGCTGTGTAAACGCCTCAGTTGAAAATTTTTGTGCTTGTTCGCTAAGCAAAAATTTTTGAATATTAAAGAGATATTGTTCGTATTGTTCTTGCGGCATCGACTCTAAAAATTGCATCAATGCATCAATGGAAGCAAATGTGCGCAAATCGATGAAACAGCTAGATGGAATTTCATCTGCAATATTACTTGCCCCTTCATAAATGGGAACCGTTAATGCGCTAAACGCATCAAAAATTTTCTCGGTAATATAGCCGCGCACATTGCCCATATTTTCTAAACAAAATGTGAAGCGATAGTGCTTCATTGTTTCTATTTTATCGGGGACCGATCCTCGATAGGATTTAAAATATTCACTGTCCCAACCATGTCCATAGAGATGAAAATCCGGGCGGTGATCCAGAGACTGAATGATTTGATTGCGTTTACTATAGAGTTCATCCGGGTGCGAGGAGTGCTTATTGGCAACCACCATGCAGACAAGTGATTTATTTGAAAAAGAAACAGGTTCATCAATCGCCGGCTTTAAAACGGGATAATAAAATTTAAAAAAAGTCTTGTTGTCAACGAGATCGTCATTCCAAGTGAAAATTTTACGAAAAGATTCTTTTACTTTTTCTTGATATTGATGCTCGATGACCGTCGGGGGTTCGATCAAAAATAAAATCATCTTTCTTTTAGGTAGATTAAAGAACTTTCGCGAATGAATAAAGTGAGGCATCCCCCAGGCAATAATGAGATCCGTAGACGCTTTCAATTGTGTCCAAGGCATCAAGCGCAAAAGCTTATGCCGCTTTTTAGGGACATCTGACAAATCGGTAAAATTTAAATCCCCTCCCTTTTTGATGACATCTTGATAAAAAATGCTCCAAGCGCGATCCCAGCCCGAACGCATGGGATCCACTTGCTCTTGAGGACTTAAAAATTGATAGTGCATATCTTCTTCACAAGAAGGGACAATTTCAATCGCAAGAGAAGAGGCATGTAGTCCACGACAAGATATCAATAAGAGCGATAAAAATGTAATCACCTTACAGAAATATTGAATGGTGGTTTTTATTTGCTTAGTTTCGATTAACTCTTTAAAATAGATCATTGGACATTCCCTTCTCAAAGCAGATTATCTATGGCGCAATTCCTAACTTTAATTATCAGAGGCTACCAAAAGTGGATCTCCCCTCTTTTAGGAAGACGTTGTCGCTTTTATCCCACTTGCTCTCAATACGCCTTAGACGCTCTTAAAATTCATGGTTTAAGACACGGCCTTTACCTTACCATAAAACGCCTTTTAAAATGCCACCCTTGGCATCCGGGCGGTGTCGATTTTGTGATCCCAAAGCGGCGGCGCAAATATAACGAAATAGAGTAAAGAACTCACTTTTCGGGAATGCATAATTTCATCCCGACATCGAGTTTTTTAGATGAAAGTTGATTGGTTTCAATAATGTCATCCACGCTCACTTTATACTTTTTTGCAATGAGCCACAAAGAATCCCCCGGCTTGACTGTGTATTCATTCATCGAGCGCGTTGGTAAAGCGGTCTCTTTTGTTTTATGCGAAGCCATACGGGGGAAAAAATGCTGTAGCGCCATTTGATGTTGATAAGGTTCAGGTGGCCTTTCCCCTAATAATTCATATAACTTCTTCCCGGCAGCTTCCCTTACCGTATCAGTGCGAATCGATAGGATCATTTTTCGCAAAAACTGATCGACTGAATCGTTATGGTCATTGATTCTAGCTATAAGATCGACTAAAAGTGCATCATCGATACGGCGGATCACATCCTCGCGATGATCCTCGATCATCACTTGAAATAATTTAGCTGACTTGAATTTTAAGAACTGAAAGATAAATGCATCAAAAATTCTCGGAGAAAAATCAATACTGACTTGCTGAGCAAAAACAAATTTTTCAATAAACTCCCATTCTCCATCGAGAAGAATATCAATCAGCAATTCGTTAGTTAAATCATACCCGGATCTTGCAAATAGGGTATGGATAATGCGAAAGCAATCAGACAAGGCAAACGCATCATAAAGAGAGTGCTCTCTCTTTTTTTGCGTTAATAATTCATAAAATAACCCCCTTGCAGTCAGGGGCCATTTTTCTTGTTTGACAAAAGCTAAAATAGCCGCAAAGTGTTCTTCTTTCAGCCCGGGATACAGATGAAATTGAACGTGCTCATTACCTGCGGAGCGCACAAAATGAATTTTCCTCTTTTGAAGCTCCATACCTTGCAGCGCTCGTTCAATATCTAAGTCGTAAAAATCGACAAGGCAAGTCAGTGCGATATCTCGTTTTTTTAAACCGTCTTGAATTGGAGATACATCGCGAAGCAAATCGAGAAGTTGAAAAAAAGAGAGTCCAAAAAAACCCTCAATGAGCTCAGCATAACTCATGAGTTTGGGTTTATCTTTGAGAGGCGTTTTTGCAATAGGCTGTTGATCTTTTGGACGGGAGTGCATTGCTCTTGCCCCAAGAGCAACAATCAAACCGATATTGAGCGCAATGCTTAGCACTAAAATTTGCGTTACGATTTTTAATCTTTTATTTGAATCTCTTTCCATGCTGCACAATAATTTGGGAATTTGAAGAGGTAGGTTAATCAAATTATTTAATACTGCTCTTTTTTAGTCGACTCTTTTCATCCTGTTGATGAGATGGGAATCTCGCTCCTCTTCTTATTTGCCTTTTTTTTCTCGAGCCTCTACAATTCCGGCAATAGGATCATAGAAAATCTTTTTCTAAAAGGACACACCATGCGCGTTTTAACCTCTTGGCTCAAAGAATACATCTCTTTCGACCTTTCTATTAATGACCTCAGCAATCTCCTCACTCTAGGAGGACTTGAAGTTGAGGGAGTCGAAAACGCCCATTTTTCTTTTAAAGACGTTAAAATAGCCAAAGTACAGCAAGTCACTCCTCATCCCGATGCACAGCGCCTCCATATTGCTAAAGTCTTTGATGGAACGGAGCTCCATACGGTTGTATGCGGCGCAGCAAATTGCCGCGAAGGCCTGATTGTTGCCTTTGCACCGATTGGGGCCATCCTCCAAGGCCCTGATGCAAAACCCTTTAAAATTTCTAAAGCACGCTTAAGAGGCGTCGAATCTTACGGAATGCTTTGTTCTGAAGAGGAATTAAAACTCTCATCTCAGCCTTCAGACGGCATTATGGAATTGCCTTCTGATGCCCCCATTGGAGAACACCTGGCTCGTTACCTCTATGATCCTATCTTAGAAGTGAGTTTAACGCCTAATTTAGGCCATGCAGCCTCCATGATCGGCATTGCAAGAGAGCTCTCTGCCCAACTCAACACCCCCTACCAACTACCCAAGAGGGCGATTGAAAAAACCACTGCATCCGATGCGCTTTCAAAAGTTTTTATTCATGTCGATGATGCTCAAGATTGCTCTCAATATCGCATGCGCATGATTGAAAACATTAAGGTCGAACCTTCTCCTTCATGGTTAAAATCGCGTCTTGAACAATCGGGAATCAAATCGATTAATAACATTGTAGATGCACTGAATTACGTCATGCTGGAGCTTGGCCAGCCAATGCATGCTTTTGACTTTGATAAACTCGAGCATAAAAAGATTTCAGTTAAAAAAAATCCTTCTGAAACTAAGCTTAAAACGCTTGATGGCCAAGAAAGACGCATCCCTGCCGGAACGCTCCTTATTTATGACGGAGAAACGCCTATTGCAGTAGCCGGAGTGATCGGAGGAGATGATTCGGCTATTTCTGATCAAACAACCACAGTGATCATTGAATCGGCCCATTTTAACCCATCTGAAATCCGCCGCTCTACAAAAAAAATCGGCACGCATTCCGATTCTTCTTATCGATTTGAACGGGGAATTGATCCTTGTGGCGTCCAAAGAGCCCTCGATCAAACCGTGGCTCTCATTTGTGAGCTGACAGGCGCAACCCCCTCTAAAAATACCCTAGCCATTGAAAAAACAGCCTTTAAGCCCCACTCGATTCACTTCCGGATCTCTGAAATAGAGCGCATCATTGGCATTCAATTGAGCCAAAACGAAGTCATTGCTCTTTTCAAACGACTTGAATGTCAGATTAAAACTTCTCACAATGAAAGTTTAACGATCACTCCCCCCTCTTACCGCAATGATATACGTCACGAAATTGACCTTCTCGAGGAGGTTTGCCGCCTCTTTGGATTCAATAATATCAAACGAGAAGAATGCCGCTTCTCACTCTCCTCAATAGGGCATCATCCAAGATTCCTTTTAGAGAGAAAAATTAAGGCCAAGTTGATGCAGGAAGGGTTGCAAGAATTTTTAACCTGCAATCTCATTTCACCGAAGCTCGCACACGTTGGCCTGGATCAAACGTTGAAAAAAGAGAATTTGATTTCAGTTCTGCATGCAAAATCAATCGACCAATCGATCTTGCGCGCGAGTTTTTTACCGGGCCTATTAGAAACGCTTAAACACAATCAAAATAGACAAATCTTCGATATTCAAGCCTTTGAAATGGGGGCACTTCATTTTCATGAAAATGACAACTATTTTGAAAAACACGCCCTAGCCATCCTTTTGTCGGGGAAACGTCGCCCTTATCATTTTTCCGATAAGCCAATGGATGTGGATTTCTTTGATTTAAAAGGTCATGTAGAAAATCTTTTCATTGGTCTCTGCTTATCCAATATTGATTTCAAACGCTCCCATTTTTATGCTTTTCATCCGGGCCGTCAATGTGAAATTATCTTAGACAATGAAACAATTGGAGTCTTAGGAGAAGTCCATCCTAATGAATGCCGAAAACTATCGTTAGATCCGAAAAAACGAGTTCTCTACGCTCAAATCGATCTCGATAAACTTTTACAACTCGATTTAGATTCAACCACGTTCGAATCCATCCCCCAATATCCCGGCTCACAACGCGATTTGACGCTCACTCTTAGCGACAATATATCCATCCATGCACTCTACGATAAGATTGCTCAAGGCAATTCACCCCTTCTCAAAAACATTGAACTCATTGATGTTTTTAAAGATGAGCAAAAAGTTGGCCTTGGAAAGCAAAATATGACCCTCCGCTTTACTTATCGGGATGATACGGGAACACTAGAAATGAAACAAGTGGATGAAGAACATGCCAAAATCATCCAAAATCTCGCTTCCATTTGAATATTGGGCATTTTTTAATCAGAATCTTTTATTTTTTTGTGTTGCGAATTGCGAAAAAATTTAGCTATTTCTTTTTTTGTTACTTCTCCTTGAGCAACTCTCAGAATGAGTTCTTGATATTCTTCATTAAAAATAGTAAATCCTTTTTTACAATTTGAAGCAAAGAAAACCATTGCTGCCATTGATGCAGTACGCTTGTTGCCATCTACAAAAGGGTGGTTTTGAATAATATGAAAAAGATATGCCGCAGTTTTATCAAAAATCGTTCGATGTAAATCTTTCTTATTGAAACGTGCTTTGGGCATTTCTAAAGCGGATCTTAAAAGACCTTCATTTAAAACCCCCGTTCTTCCACCGTATTCACTAACTAAATGATCATGAATTTCAACAACATATTGATAAGTAATGTAATGAATCACAAATCCGCCAAATTCTGCATAAGTTTTTTATGTTTTTTATTGAGTTCTTTGAATTTTTCACGAAATTCATCGAGATTAGTATCTGTGACTGACTGAATAACTAATCCGCCACTAGGGTTTACTGAAATTTGAAATACGGCATCTTCTGGAATTCCCGCAGCTTCTAAAATAGCCTTATCTACCACTATCGCACGGCTATTACCATGCTTAATTAAGCGTTTTAACATAAAAAAGCCCTCCCTTCTGTATTCACAATGTTACTACGAGAAGCGAATTAGTGCTAGATTTTTTTATAAGTCATTGGTTTTCAGAACAAATTGCAAAAGAAAAATCTTTATTAAACGGCAATTATTAGCCCCCGATTTTTTCCTCGGAAAAAATCGAGGGCTAATAATTGCCGTTGGATTTACTTTCTGATTGTAAAAAAGATCCAATTAAGTAATGTTAATACTCAGTACTGATTAATATTAAGGGAGTTTTTCATGTGGTATCGAGATATTTTCCTCCTATCTTGTATTGCCCTTGCGACCGTTGCTTGTGATAACCGCGCCCATCAAAGTGGAGATGAAGTCATTGCAGTGCGTTGCATTCATAAATATGGATATGATGTCCCAAAAGATGAGTGGGAAGCTCATCATTATCCGGGCAAAATCATTGCGACACATCGCAATGGTGTCACTGTTTCAACCCATTATGAAGATGGATTAATGCACGGGGAGCGGGCCCGCACCTATCCGCATAGCCAAACTGTGGAAATGAAAGATTTGTTTGAAAGGGGTACCCTTGTCAAGAAAACGACATATGATCTCAGAGGGATCCCGTCTACAGAAACACACTACCTATCCCCCACTCACACAAAAACAATTTCATGGTATAGCTCCGGAACCCCTAAATCAACCGAAGAATATGTCAACGGCAATTTAACCACCGCCACATACTACAATGCGGCAAATGAAGTTGAATCGACCATTGAAAATGGTTCCGGAACCCTGACTCAAAGAGATGGTCATGGCGAATTGAAGTCACGCGTTGTCTATGACAACTTTGCAATCGTTCAAAAAGAATACTTCTCTAAAAATGAAATCCCTTCTATTTCAGAGTTTTATAAAGATGGCCTTCTCAACGGCCCTCGCCTCGTTTATTCTGAATACGGATCTCCCATTTCCAGCGAACAATATAAAGACGGTCTTCTCAATGGAGCCTGTACCTATTACCAAAATGGGTATAAATACCTGGAAATCCCATTCTTAGATGGACAAAAAAATGGTATCGAGCGCCATTTTATCGATGGCGAAGAGCTTGCTGAAGAGACGGAATGGCATGATAATATTAAGCATGGGCCTTCAGTCATTTTCTATGATGGCGTACCTACCACAACATGGTACTACAACAACGAAAAAGTGAGCCGCATGAAATATGAAGAGTTATGCCGTCGAGAAGACGAAATCATGCGAATCAATGACCGCGGCACCATTTGGAAATAGCCAATACAATCCCGCGTGCGACACGTCATAAAAAAGGCCATGTTTACCATGGCCTTTTTTTTATTTCATTTCGGTATACCCTTAAGTCGTTGCTTCTCTTCATAAGGAAGCTTCCTGAATGGAATCTGCTTATCGATTTCTTTAAGAGGGCGATTACGGCCATGCTCCTCGCAATCTTCTGAACAGCATCCCTTGTGTTCTTCATAACAAGAGGGACATGCAACAATCAGATCATTACAATCCATGTTAGAGCAATTGTAATAATGATCCGCTTTTTGATGGCAGTAGTGGCACTTGCTAATCACTTCATCTTTTTCATCGTGGATTGGAATAACCATCCGATCATCAAACACAAACAATTTTCCTTTCCAGTGCTTGGATCGCTTTTGCAAGCCATATTTAATAACGCCCCCTTGCAACTGATAGACTTGATCAAAACCAATCTCTTTCATCAAGGCAGAATAGAGTTCGCAACGAATTCCCCCGGTGCAGTACATCATTACCTTTGTCTTGTGAGGATCCCGTTTTTCTTTGAGTTCGCGGGCATATTTTGGAAACTCTCGAAATGTTTTTAATTCGGGAAGGGCTGCTCCATCAAAATGCCCCACTTTCCATTCATAGTCATTGCGCACATCAATTAAAACAGTATCATCATCTTTTTGATCGAGCATCTCATCCCACCTTTCAGGAGAAAGGTGGGTGCCGGTATGCTTCATATCAACTTTTTCATCAAGGGCAACGATCTGCTTACGGTATTTAACCGTCATTTTGCTAAAAACATTATGCTCACTTTTGTGAATTTTAAATTCAATACCCGCAAACCGAGGATCAAGCTTCATCCATTCCATGTAAGCTTCAGCATCTTTTTGCTCACCGCTGAGCTGAGCATTAATGCCTTCTTCCGAAATATAGATGCGCCCGCTCATATCGCGGTTTTTACAAAAAACTTTTTGTTTTTTGATCTCGAGATGGGGATCTTCAATCTGTGTGAAAATATAATATGCAATGACGTCGTAATTCATCAATTTTGACAGCGAGGAAACCTCGTTCTTTAGGACGAGGAGGAAACGCTGCTCCTTGTTTTAAATTTTTTAGATATATAGTTATAACCATCAGCTTGTTGCTTATTTTGGCAATATCTATGATTTATACCGTCTACTTTACCATCTGCAGTATCGATGCAAAAGTACCCCGTAAGTCTAACTGCCACTCTCCCGAAGTACTCTCCTTTTTTCTTGCCTTGTTCTACAAAGGCTTTAACCAGATTCCCTGTTTTAAAGCCGTGTATACTTCGCTGTTTTTTAGCAGATGTTCTAGGAAATCCATGCTTATCTACACGGCAAAATTGTCGAGAACCTCTTCCAGTCGCCGTAATTAAAAGAACATGAAATTCCTCCGGAAGATATATATTCTCTCCTGATTTTCCCACGCAAGCTGCATCGATGTAGTGATCTTTCTCATAGCATTGTTTGACTCTATTGTATTTTGTTCTTCCCCCACTCCACTTTGTTAAGGGGAGGTGACTTGAGTCAAGAGCTAGAGCTAAAGCATTTCTTGTGGTGTTAACGGCGGCAGCATGGATTAAAGGTGCTTTAGTCTTAGATAAAATAGCCGAATAAAGATTTTTGTTTTTGTGTAAAAAATCTTCAAGGGTATGATTTGCTTTTTTGAGATTACATGCCCTGCAAGCAATGGTGAGATTTGAGACTCTATCACTACCGCCTTTACTTTTAGGGACGATGTGATCGATTTCTAATCTTGTATTTTTTGCGCTGCAATAAGCACATTTCCGTCCCCATTTCTCAAGAAGGTATTCTCGGATCTCATATCCCATGAGCTCCCCTTGTTGGTAGAGCTTTCCTGAAATTTCAGAATTTTGGATCTCTTGCATATCGAAGAGCACTGTTTCTAATGCAGTAGAAGAAATAGGAGCTAGTGTTTGCAGTCTTTTTACAAATGTCAAAATATTATCGACTCTAGATTGTAGAGAAGGGGCTATCCATACTTCTTTTCGTCTTCGATTATCAAATCGAGAGGATCTATATCTAGTTTTTCTTTGTCTGCGACTTTTCCTAATAGCTCTTCTAGAGTCAAGTGAAGATTTAATGGAAGTGCCTCTATGCGTGAGATTAGCAGCCCATATAAGTGTCATTCTTTTTTTAAAGTATCCAACAAGTGCGATGCCTGAGGTTTTGCTTCCGGGATCAATTTTAAGTTCAATATCCTGAACAGCTCCTCCCTCTCTATCTTTGATAAGAATAGTAAAAGGATAAAGCTTTAATAAGACAGCTTTCCCTTTGGAGAGGAGTTTCCTGGCTCTAGATGCCCTGCAAGGCATCAAAGGGTTTCTATTTTTGTCTAATACGAATGCTCTTTGCATACATTCCAAAATAAAAAATTTAGCACTTACGTGCAATCGCCACTTGAGTTTACACCCTTGTGGGTAAAGTCCTCCTCGACAATGACTACAACCGGCTCCCTTGCGGCGAATAAAACCTTCGGGTCTTTACCTTTACCCAACATGATCCTATCCTTCTAGAGCTTGGGACTGGAGTAGCATCCCAAGGTAGGTCTTAAACGACCCGTTAGTAATCGCAAGCATCCGGGTGGATACTTAGTCTGGTCAACCCAAGCTTTAAGAGTTACCTCTTCAAGCCACCTCCTTTAGGGGGTGGTAGTTGACAAAACTCCTTTTGAAAAGAGACCGCGAATCATTCTATCATCTGCTAGCTATTTTTCTCAAATGGCAAGATATGCCTATCAATTAAAGCTTGCATTTCCTTTTTAATGGCATCGATGTTATCCCCCTCCATTGAATCGCTAAGCAGCAACTGCATACTCTTTCGCGTCACTACAAGCTCATTTTTAATCTCATCAGGGGAAGAGCGGGTCATCTGCCCCTGCTTACTTTTCTCCATTTCAGTGAGATAATACACAAACTTTCTTTGAAGCATTTTTGCCCGATCACAGTAGAGTCTCATCGGATGGAGATATTCAAGCCTTATCTTGACGGAGCGCATATTGCGCATAAATCGCTCTTTTAGATGGCTTATGCGCTCAAGAAAATCTTTTTCTACAGTTTGTTTTTGATAAAGAGGCTTTGATTTCTCTGCCGAAATTTGCCATTCGGCAAGGAGCTTCTGTGCTTGAACCAAATATTTTGCATAACTATCGTAAACGAGCTGTTTATGTTCAGTTAATTCATGCTGAACTTCATCTGACATACGGACCAGTTGCAAATAGGAGCGCTCCATATCAAAGGCTATATCTTTGTTTTTCTTATCGACCATCATCACTCCGGAAAATAAAATCTATACACAAGGGGCACCCAAACATTGAATTTTTGAGCGCCCTTGTGTATAAATTTTCAAAAATTTATTATCAATTAGTGTTTCGGAGCCCTCATTTTTGCAGCGAGGTGAGTCAAAAAATTGCAAAGTCGAATGAAAAAAAAATTAGGGTTGTTAAAATATCCATTTTCCCCTAAGATTTATGGCTATATTTGATTCGCATTTATGAAGGAGAAATAATGGCTCGTTATACTGGCCCAAAAAACCGCATCGCTAGACGTTTCGGCGCTAACATCTTTGGTCGACTCCGCAATCCACTGCTTCACAAACCCAATCCACCCGGAATGCATGGGGCCTTGCGTAAGAAAAAGTCCGATTATGGAGCCCAGCTTGAAGAGAAACAAAAATTAAGAGCAATTTACGGGATGATCCCTCAAAAAAAGCTCTTGAAATACTATAAAGAAGCTGTTCGCAGAAAAGAAAACACTCACCACCTTCTTTTAGAATTTTTAGAGTGCCGCTTAGATAATATCGTCTACAAGCTAAGACTTGCTCAAACGATTTTTCATGCGCAACAACTCGTTTCCCATGGACACATTTATGTTGATGGAAAGCGCACCTCTATTCGTTCATTTCAAGTTCAACCGGGAATGGTGATTTCACTCAAACCGAAATCGCATCAAAACCCCATTGTAGTAAGAGCTCTTGAAAATAAATCTAGAGATCTTCCTGAGTACTTAGAATTTGATGAAAAGAAAATGGAAGGCAAATTGATTGTAAAGCCTGCTTTTGATCAAATCTCTCTTCCCCTACCGATCAACGTTCCTCTAGTTTGCGAGTTCTTAGCTCACACAAACTAATTTTGTTTTGTTTTAACACCTATTTTTCTTTTTAGAAGGATAGGTGTTTTACAATTTTAGAGACTTGTGGCATAACTCTCAATATCGAACAAAGTTCAATTCAATATGGCTCATCACCTCCCACTTCTTATTGGCGCCCATACCTCAGCTGCCGGAGGCGCTCATAAAGCGCTCTTACATGGCGAAAGAATTGGTGCGACCACGATTCAGCTCTTTACCGCTAATCAAAAGCAATGGAAAGGAAAGCCCATTTCCGATGAAGAAATGGGGCTCTGGTTTGAAGCGCTTGAAAAAACAGGCATTCAAAAGGTCATGTCACATGATAGTTACCTCATTAATTTAGGCTCTCCTGATGACGAGGTACTGGGAAAAAGCCACACTGCTTTTGAAGAAGAAATCAAACGCTGCCACCAATTGAAACTCTCCTTTCTCAATTTCCATCCCGGTGCTTATACAAAAGGCTCACCGGAAGCCTGTTTAGATCAAATTGTAAACAGCCTACTTAAAATGGAAAAATTAGCAGCCCAAGGTCCTACGCGTCTTCTCCTTGAATCGACAGCAGGACAAGGGACTGCACTCGGTTATGATTTTGCCCATCTTGGCTATATTATCGATCGCGTTAAAGATCGGATTCCCATTGGAGTCTGTATTGATACGTGTCACTCATTTGCTGCCGGATATGATATTCGCTCTAAAGAGGGATGGGATCGCACATTGGATCAATTTGAAAAAGAGGTTGGACTTGAGCATCTCTATGCAATGCATACAAACGACTCCTTAAAGCCGCTCGGATCAAGGCGAGATCGCCATGCTAGCCTTGGGAAAGGAGAAATTGGTATGGAATGCTTTAAAGTCATGATGACCCATCCAAAATTGAAAAATATTCCCAAATATTTAGAAACACCCAATCCGGACATTTGGAAAGATGAAATTGCTTTATTAAGAGGATTTGGAAAATGACGAAGGTTTTATCAGAGGCTCAAACGATGACTAAAGCGCGCATTAAAATTAAGGCTTTAAAAGCAGACCCTACAGCCTTTATCGGAAGAGAAATTCTCCTGGCAGGCTGGATTCGCACCGTAAGAAATCAAAAGAATTTTACCTTCATTGAACTCAATGACGGTTCAACCGTATCCAACTTTCAAATTTTAGCTAACGAGACCATGGAAGGATATGCTCTGATCGGTGATTTATCGACAGGAGCTGCACTTCGAGTGATTGGAAAAATTGTCGAGAGCCCGGGTAAAGGACAAAGCATTGAAATGCAGGCGCAAATGATCGAACTCGTCGGAGCCTCCCCTGCAGACACCTTTCCCCTTCAAAAGAAACGCCACTCTTTTGAGTTTTTACGCTCGATTGCGCATCTGCGCCCACGCACCAACACACAAGGAGCCGTAGCGCGAGTTAGAAGCCTTCTCGCCTATGCAACCCATCGATTTTTTCAAGAACGGGGCTTTATCTACCTCCAATCACCTATTATCACCGCTTCAGATTGCGAAGGTGCCGGTGAAATGTTTCAAGTCACGACTCTAAAACTCGATAATCCCCCTAAACGTAGCGATGGCTCAATCCACTATGAAGAGGATTTTTTTGGCAAACCCACCTACTTGACAGTCTCGGGCCAACTCAATGCCGAAGCTTTTGCGCAGGCCTTGAGCGATGTCTACACATTTGGTCCGACATTCCGCGCAGAAAATTCAAATACAACACGCCACTTGGCTGAGTTTTGGATGATTGAACCGGAAATTGCCTTTGCCGATCTCAACACTATAGCCACCTGCGCTGAAGACTACATTAAATATTTGATTCAATATCTCTTTGACCATGCCGAAGAAGATCTCCAGTTCTTCGATCGCTTTATTGAAAATGGGCTGATTCTCCGCCTTCAAAATGTCTTAGAAGAGCCTTTTGCCCGCGTCACATATACAAAGGCGATTGAAATTTTGAACCAATCGGGTCAGAACTTTGAATTCCCCTGTTTTTTCGGGACCGATCTGCAAACTGAACATGAGCGCTATTTAAGTGAACAACACTTTAAAAAACCGGTGATTGTAACTGATTATCCCGTAGAGATTAAAGCCTTTTATATGCGTGCTAATGATGATCAAAAAACAGTTGCAGCCATGGATCTTCTCGTCCCCAAAATTGGAGAGCTCATTGGTGGCTCTGCGCGCGAAGAACGCCTCGACCTGTTAGAGAAAAAGGTCACTGACTCCGGTCTCGATCCGGAGACATATCACTGGTATTTTGATCTACGCCGCTATGGATCCACTCCCCATGCGGGATTTGGCCTTGGTTTTGAGAGGCTCGTTCAATTTGCAACGGGAATTGAGAATATCCGCGACGTCAATGCATTCCCACGCTTCCCGGGGCATTGCGATTTTTAATCAATGGTATTATTTTTTGAGTTGCCTTTTGGAGGGAGCTTTCACATTTCCGGCAATGACGGCCCCATAACCAAATAGCATACATATCAGAGATAAAAACCAGCCAAAAACAGGAATAAACGTCAGGAAAAAATAGACCACTAAAAGGGCTAAATAATACCTTTTAGGATACCGATAAAAGTTCCATTTTTTGAGAAATGTCAATCCAAAATAATAAAGTGTGACAATTTTTGCAGCATACACCCCAATAAGGTTGAGGGCAATGAGCCCTAAAGCAAAGGGAGTCCCCACAATGGAAATGAGAAAGACAAGTGCAACGATGGGGAAAAGAAGGGTAATCACAATGCCCGTAAATAAAACATAGAATGGGCGTTTGGAAATAATTTTTGCTGCATGATCGAGCTTATTGCGAAAGAATTGAATTAAAATGAATCCTAGAATCAACGAAAAGAAGAAGTTCATAACGGATCCGGCAATTTTTGATCCGATTCTAATCTTTTGTAAAAAGCCCTTTTGTGAAAGCGTATAGATAAATGAGGGGTTATGAACAATGTGCCCTCCCACTTTCGCCCCCTGATCAAAAAATGCGGGCTCATTAGAGAAATATTCCATTCCACCTAATATCTTAGCTTTCGACAAAATACGTAGAGAACCAACGTGCGCTGATAATTTCCCCGCAATCACCCCTGATACTCTTAAAAATGAAGCAAATATCGTTGCATTTTTTGAAACTAAACCAAGAAGATCACATGACCCTGCAAAAGCAATGATACTCCCGTGGCTTTTGGACGTCGGACTGAATTCGATACTCGCTGCAGCGATGGAAATATTTTCGCCAACCTCTCCCCCAATCATGATCTGACCGGCCATGCCCCTAATGCCCCGTTTAACGACTCCTTTGACATCAAGAAGCCCCGCCATACAAATCACATCTCCATGGACAATGCCATCGATGTAGACTTGTGAAGCCATAACATAGAGATCCCCCTTCACTTCTCCGGCTATTTCAACGCTTTTACTCACAACTTTTAAATCCCCTTCGATAACTTGAGTCGAAGGAACAATCACAATATCCTCATCGTCATTATCTTCGGCAAAACAAAAGAAGCTCACACATAACATTGCAATCGATAAGATAAACCATACCCCCCCTCTTTTCTTATGCATGTAAGAACAACCTCATTTTGTAGAGCTCTCTTTCTGCATAGATTTTTTCATATCTCTCAGTCAACCGTTTAATTTCTTGCTCGCAACGCTTTTGATCGAGATCTGAGATTTTTCTTTGTTTTTCAATCTCATTTGCAATGACCTCTAAATCATAAAGCCCTACCCCTTCATACTCTGCCAGCATGGGCTCAACATTGCGCGGAATGCCTAAATCGAACAAATACCGTGTCTTGACATCTTTAAGATAAGCATGTTCTTCTCGAATCAAATAATGGGGATATTTCGTTGCAACAATCACGACGGGATAATCAATCCATCTTCTGACCTGTTGAAAATCAAAAGAGACAATCCTCTCATCCTCAGAGCCAAAACGGGTGCAAATAGCTATGTTTTTGACCTTGCGATGGATAAATTCTTTCATTAATTTGCGATTAATATCGGAATATCCAATAAATAATACCCCTTTATAAATGTCCTCTTTCACCGTCTCAAAAATATAGCGCTCCAGACTCATCAGGCGATTGTGAGAAAAAAAGTGGGTTCGCAAGAGTTTCCCTATTCTGAGCGACTTTTGAAAGAGATAGTGAAGATCTTTAGAAAGCGAACGCTTTTGTTTTGCAAAGAGATACGCCTTTTTAACTTGCCTTTGCACATCGCTCTCTCCCAAAATGGCAGAATCAAGCCCTGAAATCACTTTAGCGAGATGTAAAAAACAAGTATGGCCAAAATAATAATAAAATGAGGCTCGACCAAACTCGTTTACAATCATTTCTAAAGCGCTCACAATTTTATGTGAGAGCTGATATAAATCGCTTCCGCTAAAGTAAATTTCAAAGCGATTACAAGTTCCAAGCAAAATAAATGGGCAACCAAATACCCCATTCAAATCCATTTTTTCATCAATTTCTCGAGCTAAGCTCTCTCTAAGTTTTAAAGATGCGGTCTTATAACTCACACCAACGACACCAACTTGAAGCATATTCACCACAAAATTTTTTTTGAGCACAGGTCTTCGCTCTGCGCTCTTATGATCGAAAATAAAGGTTTGATTTTTTTCTGTCTGCATCTATTAGTAGGTGAAAATGAGGTTTGCTATGCCTGTACCCCCATCAAAAGAACCTGATTCAAGTCCCCTTGGATTCAATCCTAATTTAGAAGGGCCCGGTGCACCCCCCACTTTTGAAGTTCCAAAGGGCGGATATGGAGGATGGACAAAATTCGAACAATTCTTAGGTCCTGAAGGCTTTAAAAAATTTCAAAGTATTTTAGAAAATATGATTCGCGAACAGGTCAGTCAAGAAGAACAAAAGGCAAAGAAGGCTACACAAGAACTCAAACAAGCTGAAGAGGGACAGCCCTGGGAAGGTCAGTAGTCAAAGCCTCTTTTGATAAGATGTGCCTTTATCTCATAAGAAGAACTCCCTTTTCTTTGTATTTTGGCAATGATTTTCTGCCTGCCCGTTTCCAGCTCATCTGAAAAATCTTCCGAGGCAAAGATCTCACTGAGCGCCTCTTTGGATATCCCCAACTTAAAACTCAGCTTCGGAATCATCAAACGCGGCCCATATCCTTTCAACAACTCTCGTCGCATATGAGCCTTGGCAATATCCTCATCCTGAATATACCCATAATTAAGACATTTTTGAAGCACAGCATCTTGGGTTTCTTGACTAATGCATTTCTCCTTCAATTTAGATCTCAATTGCTGAGTTGAATAAGCGGTGCGGCCGAGAAGCCATAAGACATAATCAAGGGCTCTTTGATATTCTATCGAATCAAAAAGGTTAAGAAACTCCTGACTGTTTTTAGCTTGTTTTAAATTCCTTAAGTGCTTATAAAAAAAGGGCTTATAAACTGTTTTTTCAATCTGATCCGCATAAGTTATTTTTATTTTTTTATCGTTAAGTTCTTGTAAATCAAGCATTTTAACCCCATTTTTTCAGGATGAATGATGTTTAGTATTCCAAATTTCGATAATAAGTCTCAAGGATTAGCCGCTCAAGATGCCTCCCTGTCAAATAATGCATATCCCACTTATAATCAAGGTGATACGACTTTAAAAACCATGGGGGCTTTCGAAAACTACTTAGGCTCAGATGGTTATGATCAATTTATGCGAATGATAGGAAGAATGGTTACCCATGAGTTCTCCAAAGCCGATAAAAAACTCAAAAAAGCCGCTAAGAACCTTAGAAATAGTTTAGAAGGGAAACCACACGAAGCTTAGAATTAGTCACTTAGGGATTCATATTTTATTGAAAAAATAATTTACCATGTGCTATAATTATAGTATAAAGGTAGGTGAAAGTATGGATGTTTCCGGTATTAATAATATACTTGAGTCAAATGGCGTAAGTAACACATCTTCTTCGGGAGAGATCAATGGATTTCCAAAAGCGATGTGTGATATGATGGAAAAAGCTCTACAGGGGCAAATCCAAGAAGATCAACAACAAACTAAAGCGGCAAATGATGCCTATAGAGCATCTATTAATGGAGAGCCGTTACCAGCCAATTAATCATGTCAACTGAAGAAATTTTTCATATTAGTCAAGAATTAGAAACTTTTGCGCGACTCGACCGAGTGCTTGCGCAAAAGTTTCCTTCATTTTCGCGCTCATATTTTCATTCGCTTTTTGAAAAAGGAGCCGTGCTCATTAATGGTAAAATAGCGATTAAACGCTCGAAAATTCAAATGGGCGATCAAATTAATGTCACTTTTTTGCCGGCAGAACTTTGCTCTTTAGAGCCTCAAAATATCCCCCTCAATATTCTTTATGAAGATGAGCATTTCATTGCAGTGAATAAACCTGCAGGGATGGTTGTACATCCCGCGCCCGGCCATTACGACCAAACCTTTGTCAATGCACTTCTTTTTTATTGCGATACCCTTGAAATCGAAGAAAACTCTTTAAGACCGGGTATCGTCCACCGCCTAGATAAAGAGACATCGGGCGTCCTCATTGCAGCAAAAACCAAACAAATGCAAGCAGCGCTCACTGAGCTTTTCTCTGAGCGGAAAATGGTAAAAGAATATATTGCCATTTGCATTGGAATCCCCAAAGAACTCAAAGCTTTTGGCAAAATCACCCGCCATCCCATTAAGCGACAAGAAATGATGTTTTCTGAAGAAAAAGGCAAAGAAGCGGAAACACACTTTGAAATCTTAGATCGAGGAGAAAAGCTCTGCGTGATCAAAGCTTTTCCTAAAACAGGGCGAACCCATCAAATCCGCGTTCATCTTAAAACGCTTGGCGCGCCCATCCTCGGCGATGATGTCTATGGGAATGCCTCCTTCAATGAGCGCTATAAAATTAAAAGACAACTCCTTCATGCCCATGCCCTGCGCTTTACCCATCCCATCACACAAGAACCTATTGAAATCGTAGCGCCTCTCCCGGAAGACATGCTTGAAATCATCAAAAAACTGCAAAGTCGAATTATACCGAAATGAGTTGAAGAATTGGGAGTTTAGCTTTGATGGCGCTTCGAATTTTTATCAGGCTTTAGCCGGCTTAATTTTTTGATCCTATTGAAGATAGGTCAAAAAATTAAGGGTGAAAAGTCGAAGATGCCGGCGAAGATAAAAACTAATTCTTCAATTTATTTCGGTATAAATAACACTACTTGCTTTTTGAGAATTAATCGCACTAAATGCAACGGCATACATCACATCTTTAGCTGCACCATAAACACAGACTGAAACATTAAATAAAAAATGCTGTGTCATCGATGGAATAATCGATTGGTATTGATTTCTGAGTGAGCCTGCTTGCACTCCATTATAAGCCGTAGTTGTGATGCGACAGATATTCCAAAATATGTCCTTATTTTTTTCACTATGCGCCCATCCAAAACAAATCGCTTGTCCCATATTGGCTATTGTTTCTCGCGTCTCTCTAGCTATGGGGTAGATATTGCGATCGTAGAAAAAAAGAAGATCTTCCAAAAAGGGCTGAAAATAATTTCTGAACATGAGTTCTTCTAATATGGGAGCGCCTATTATAGTATAGGGGTTATTAATAACACGAACGCAGCTCAGCAGCAAAAAGGATAAACCGGGTCTTTCTGCTAATTTAAGCGCAAATTTTGAATCAATGGTAGATGAAGGCCCTAATGGGGAATTTGTTCCCAAAACACTTAAGACAACCCCGGAGATCAAGATCATTTTCCACTGAGATTTGCAATGATCAAAAATCTGCCTCCCTGAGGAAAGCATCGGAGGAGTGGTCGTATCTTCTTCTTCTCTACCCAGCCATTCTCTAAACGCCGTTACAATGAGATATGTGAATGCAATAGGTACGGCAATAAATCTAATTTCAGGAGACACACTCAATTGTACAACACTATAACAAGCCAATGTTCCGATCGCAATGTTGGCTATTTTCAATGAAACATCCACCACTTGAGCTGCAAGTTGAGTCGCTCTAAGCACATCTCGCCTGTCTATTAACGGTTGATAAATCGAAGGCACAGCCACTTTAAACCTCTATTTGAAAAAACAAAGATTATATCACTTTTATTAAAAATCGACCAGTTTAATAATTAAAATATTAAAACCATAAGAAAATAGCATGTGATGGCCAATTCTCCCTCTGTGGGCTCTCTAGCAAACTGTAATGCGGGTGGTAACAAATATTTTAAAACCGATTCTGCGAAAGTTGCTACCTCATTATTTTCTAGATAAATATATAAAGGTCATGTATCCTCAATTAATAATACTTCTGGTCATGCAAAGCGAGGAACCGAATTATGAAGGAATTTGTCGAATATATTGTTAAGAATTTAGTTGATCACCCCGATAAAGTTTCAATTAACGAAGTAGGTGGAACTCAATCATTCATCGTCGAACTCAGTGTTGAAAAATCTGACATCGGTAAAATTATCGGTAAGCGCGGGAAAACGATCAATGCCATTAGAACGCTTCTCATGTCAGTTGCTTCACGCAATGGCCTCCGAGTTAGCCTTGAAATTCTCGAAGACGAGGAAAGCAAAAAGGATTAGTCCTTCTTCCTTCTTTATCTCGACTTTAAACCCAACTCAGAGCTAGTGCCTAAGTTGGGTTTTTTTATTTAATCTGTTTCTCCGCTCAGTAACTTCTCGGCCAATGCACTTGTCTTTTTTAACATGGCCAGCATACTTGAATTAGCCCCCGATGCCCAAGTTATTCCCTTTTCATCTACTATAATTTTAAATTGATGAGCATTAAATTCACGATCTGTTACGGGTATTTGAAGAACTTCGATGTCATATCCTTCAAAATAGTCCTCTACCCTTCCCATTTCTTCGAGCGGAACAAAAAGATACTTTATCTCACGACCTATAAAAGCCGCCCCTTTCAATGCATATTCACCCATATTACCATAACTTAAATCCATAATCCTATCTGAATCAGCAGGTAAAGTCGCCCCCCAGATCATGGGGAATACACTCGATTCGGCCCAAATTCTATCTGCATCGCTCACGGGATGCACTCCTCTCTCTTTTAATGACCGCATTGTCTCTAAATTCTCTTCAATCAAATCCCTACAATAGTAGGGGGATTCAAAATAGCGGCCAAACTTCTTATATGTCGCAAGAATATCGGGATGAGAGGGTTCAGACACAGCTCTGATTTCTTCTTTTACTTTAAAAAGATCACCTAATCGAACCCGCTGCAGATCCCATTTCAAAGAGTGATCTTCAATTGCAGTCATACAAAACACGATATGATCACATGTTCTTACACCATCAATCATGCTTCTGCTTCTATTCTCCTTTATCTTTATCACAACGCCCGATTTCCAATACCGGCGATCTTCTATTTTAATCATGACAACCCTACCAACAAGCGCACCCAAATCTTCTATAGAAATCGCTTCTCCAACGAAGGTCTCAACTATTTCAGATTCATATAGCTTCATCCTGTCGATTCTCTTATTCATTGCATCTATTGAAAGGACTAATGGGTCTAAGATAAAATCAGGTTCTTTGTATTTCTCTAAGAAGTCCGATAGCGCTTCAATGATGCGATCCATTGCAGGAGGATTTGATAAATAAAAATATTGAAGAGCTTTCATTTTTAATTCGAGCGTATAGACACCCTTGCTTAATTCAGATAGGGACCCGAAAAATTCCTTTCCGTATTCATGAACTTTATGCTCTATTTGGCCGTATTTCAGGAGAACCCGGAACCTACCTTGAAAATTTGTGTCAGCTTCTTCACCGCCGAGCCATACCCCTGATAAAGCTGTTTTATTTATACCATTTGGGTGATATATCCCTATAGAAAGCTCTCCTGAGCAAGGGACAAATCCACCCTCTAGTAATAGTCCGGTTGGAATCAGTGCTAAAGAACTTCTTATTGCTGCAGCAGCCATACAAATCTACTATTTTGTTACATTTTATAAATTAAAACGGATAAGTTAATTATATTTTTAATATATTATATCATAATAACAATAAATTTAGAAGACCTTGTTGCTGCTTTGTTGCATAATTCGACAAACCATCAAGTTATTGACAATAAGTGTTTTATATAGAATCGTTTAGTTTAGGTAGATAGGGAGAAATCATCGATTTACGTGAATTGATCGATCCCGCTTTGTAATGGATGATTGCAATGGGGATATCGTACTCATTAAAGACAAAGGAGCATGGAATAAAACTCTCTTGGAAAATCATGGCGAGCTCTTTGCCGTTTTTGCCCAAGAATTCGACTTCCAATCCCTCTTCCGGAAGATGAGTTGAGCGGGAAAAGCCGCTGAGGAATACTTTTAAATGCTGCTCTGCCACATCCGTAGGTGGGATATAAATCCAAAGCTCATCTTTATGTTCATATTCAATCTTTGCCCCCTTAAAGAGATCTTCAGCAGAAGCAATAGTCGAAATCATTAAAAGATGCAGATCAATTTCCGGCATATCATGCGCGGCTTCAATCGATTCTTTAACCCAAGCATTGAGGATTTCAGCAGCATGTTGGCGCAGCAGGGGAATATTTTTAGCAAAAACTTTTCTCTGTCCTACACGGGCGCAACCATTTTGAATCTTTGTATCTTCAAAGATCGGTGTTTGCCCTAATGTAAAGCACTCTTTGAGGTGTTGGCTGATGAGCATTTCCCTTTCTTGATATACTTTGCTATAAAGAGAATAGAGCTCCTCATTTTGCAAGAGCCGCTTTGCACAACAGCTGACATAATCGGAAGCATTTTCATCAATATCATCAAAGTGAACCGATTCGACTTCTCTTTGAATAGAGAGGGATTTCATACGATTCAGTAGAGAAGCTACACAAAAAACATCGGGCTTTGAAACTTTAGTTAAAAGATCGGTATCGTCAAAGATCGCATAGATAAAGTGCATATATTCCATCAATTCTCGATCGGAATCGATACGCGACGTCTTGTTCAAAATCATATTTTTCTTGCGCATCAAGAGTCGCTGTTTGAGACGTAGGGTCAATGGCGTATCTTCATGCTCATTCAGTTCATGAAGCTGAGCATTGACTTTATCAAGCGTCATGCCTCCAAAACTATAGCGATCATTAATCGCCATACTCATCTGGGCCACTAATACATTGACTGACTGGACGTCTGCAATGATCATTTTAGAGGGGGTCCCATTTGTAAGCGATGTTTTGTGGTGGTCAATGGCACTAATCACTTCGAGATAATGAGGAATATGCGTCTCATCGGTATTTGAAAAATCGCGCAAAGAGACCGTTCCTAAAATAGGTTTCTGCAAATCATTTGCATAAATAACGCCGAGAGGATGTTTTTCACCTCCCGAACCGACATAGTTTACCGTCAAATAAGAATACGCCTGCATTTTGCCCTGGATTTCGATAATATCTGAACGGTAACCTAAAAAATTCGGTCGATAGCCTAAAACTCTTTCTTTAATTTTAAATGCTACACCGAGGCTATCCACATAAGCACGCACCTTTCGCAAGGCAACGGATAGCGATGTCACCACTTTTTCAAGTCTTGAAAAAATCAATGGTCGATCTTCAATTAAATGACCGTCTCCATTGAATAGATCTTCAAGATAGAGCTCTCTGATTGACGCATGGAAATCAGAAAAGTTGGAGACACCCAGCTTTTCCATACTATGAATCAAATCGTCAAAGGTTGAATTAATTCCCTTTTCAATATGCAAAACTTGAGACATATAATTATTGAGGTATTCGTATTGAGCTTGAGTCAAATCACCGGAAGGTTCAAAAGTCTTGAATTGATATTGATAAATTTTTGTGATGGCCTCGAGTAGATCATCTCGCTTAAGTTCTTTTTTCGCAAAAAGGGTGATTAAGTTAATCTGAAAAAAGTATTCGAGAAAACGAAGATGGGTATTGAATAGATTAATGACTTGACGCACCCCTTCCACATCAATAGAGCGCCAATCACCAATATAGCGATCATCATCATCGACAATCACAACAGCGCTTTGCAAACGTTGATGGGCAAAATCAAAAATCAGATCTTTAGGTTTCTTTTTAACAAGCCCCTTTTGAGTGAGAAGATCAGAGCTCGAAAGCGTTAAACTCAAGCGCGAGCGCGACATGGCCTTAAACACATTGGGCCCAAATGTTTCATAAAAGAGCATCTTGAGTTCGACAATTGCACTAGGCGCTCCTCCCGGAACATTCCATACGTGAAGGCCGCTGCTCACACGGGCAGCAAAGGCATCGATAAATCCCCAAAATGAAGCGACAATCGTATCGAGATCGGGTGAACCATGGGCCGTGACAAAATGAGTTCCATCATATACTTTGTCCATTCCAATCGGAAAAATATCTTGGTATTCGCCACGCGGAATATACTTTCCCACAATTTTACAGCGAATTTGATAATTTTCTTCGGGACTTAGGTTAGAAAACTGATTAAGCCAAAGCTCAAAAACGGAGAAGTTATATTTATCGACAATCCCTTCTTCAAAGACCCGTTGAATGTAATCGACCAATTCTCTTAAAACAAACGTAGACCCCGATGCTCGAATCAAATCTAAAAGCTTTGCATTGACCTTCAGCTGACGGGCATACGGGCTCAAACTCATAAATTGTGAAGATTTAAACTCCTGAATCGTATTGTCGATAACGTCAAAAGACTTGCGTTCGAAGTGAATAGTACCTAGGAAATTTTCTTGCATTCGATTATAGTTCGAGTAAAAAAGGATACGGACCGAGCAGGATTCGAACCTGCGACCACCCGCTTAGAAGGCGGGTGCTCTATCCACTGAGCTATCAGTCCAAATTTTTTGTCCGCAATATTAGCGAATTATGATTTCAAATTCAAGGCATACCTAAATTTAATCAACAAAAAAAACAACTTTAAGCAGAATATACCGAAAT